>MVZH01000023.1 GCA_002068325.1 Lentisphaerae bacterium ADurb.BinA184
TCCAGAACCCCACGACCCACGATCCACGGTTTGCCGGTTTGCCGGTTTGCCGGTTCAGGACCTCACCGGCGGAGACCGCCGGCTCCAGGGCCTGCGACCTGCCGGTTATCGGTCACCGGGTCACCGGGTCATCGTGACCCGGCATCACCGGCGGGGTCCGCCGGCTCCACGATCCACGACGTACGACCCACGGTCTGCCTGTCGCCGGTGTCAGGCGTTCCGCTCACTTCTCCTCGACACTGCGGAAGACCTGGTAGCTTTGGAGGCTTTCAAGGGCGCGGGCCAATTGCGGGTCCACCGCCGGCTCCGGCGCATCGGCGGCCGCCAGATCCATCTGGCGCTGCGCCAGCGCCTTGATCTGGTCGGCGGACAGCGGCACCTCGATGTTCGGCTCGATGCCGTTGTCGTGGATCACGCGGTGGCTGGGCGTGTAGTACATGGCGGTGGTCAGGCGGAGGGCACTCTCGTCGGGCAGGCGGATGACGTTCTGCACCGACCCCTTGCCGAACGAGGTCTCCCCGACCAGGACCGCCCGCTTGTAGTCCTGCAGGCAACCGGCGACGATCTCGGCGGCGCTGGCGCTGCCCTTGTTGATGAGGATGGCAATGGGCAGATCCACGTAGCGCTGACGGCCGCCAGTGAAGTATTCCGATTTCTGGGACGGCTGGCGGCCCTCCGTCGAGACGACGAGTTTCTTCTCGTCGAGGAACAGCGAGCACACATCCACGGCGGAGACCAGCAGGCCGCCGGGGTTGCTGCGCAGGTCGAGGATCAGGGCCGTCATCCCCTGCTCTTTCAGCCCGGCGAGCGCGACGCCAAGGTCCGCCGCCGTCTGTTCATCGAACTGGACGAGCCGCACATATCCGATCCCGTCGGCCAGCAGCCGCGCCCCCTTGACGCTGGCCACCTCGATGATGGCGCGCACGATCTCGACCTCGCGCGTCTCGTCGGTGGACTCCCGGTAGAGGGTCAGTTTCACCGACGTGCCCGGCTCCCCCTTCAGACGGTTGACGGCCTCGGACAGCTTCATGTCCTCGGTGGACTCCCCGTTGATCTCGACGATGCGGTCGCCGGGCAGCAGGCCGGCCTTCTGGCCCGGGGTTCCCTCCATGGGGGCGACGACCGTGAGCATGCCGTTGCGCAACGTCACCACCACCCCGAGACCGCCGAACTGGCCCTCGGTCGAGTCAACCATCTCCTCGTACTCGTCGGGGCTCATGAACGCCGAGTACGGGTCGAGGCCGGAGACCATGCCCTGCATGGCGTCGTAGATCAGCGAGGTGTAGTCGGTCTGGCCGCCGTCAACGTAGTCCTGGCGGATCAGCTGCATGACCCGCATCATGACGCCGAGTTTTTCGAGGGCCTCGGCCTCGTCGCCGTGTCCACTCTCCTTCGAGTAGACGCGGTAGCCGACGGCGAGGTTGGCCGCCAGGGCGGCGGCGGTCAGCCAGAGGAACAGGCGGTGGCGTCGGGCGGCGGTGTCAGGCATGGACAAGCCCGTCCAGGTAGGTTTCGAGGCGGTCGAGGCCGACGCGCTCCTGGGTCATGGCGTCGCGGTTGCGGACGGTGACGGCGTGGTCGCTGAGGGTGTCGAAATCGACCGTGACGCAGAACGGGGTGCCGAGTTCGTCCTGGCGGCGGTAGCGTTTGCCGATGCTGCCGGTCACGTCGTAGGCGGTGCGGAAGCGCCGGCGCAGGGCGCGGAAGAGCGGATCGGCCTTCTCTTCGAGCTTCTTGCTCAGGGGCAGGACGGCGACCTGGACGGGGGCCACCAGCGGGGGCAGGTGCAGGACCACGCGCACATCCTCGTCCTTGCCTTCCTTCTTGGTGTCGGCCATGTCCTCGTCGTAGGCGTTGCAGAGCAGGGCCAGGCAGATACGGTCCAGGCCGCATGAGGTCTCGACCACGGTCGGATAGTAGCGCTCGTTGCGCTCCTGGTCGAAGTACTTCATGTCCTGGGCGGAGAACTCCTCGTGCCGGCTCATGTCCCAGGTGCCGCGGTGGTGGACGCCCTCGATCTCGCCCCAGCCGAAGGGGAACTCGAACTCGATGTCCAGCGCCGCCTTGGCGTAGTGCGCCAGCTTCTCATGCCAGTGGATCTTCAGCCGCGGCTCCGGGATGCGCAGCACCTTGGTGTAGAACTCCCAACGCGCGTCCTTCCAGAAGTCAAACCACTGCATGGACTCGTCGTCGCGGCAGAAAAACTCCATCTCCATCTGGACGAACTCGCGCGAGCGGAAGGTGAAGAAGCGCGGGTTGATCTCGTTGCGGAACGCCTTGCCGATCTGCGCAATGCCGAACGGCAGCTTCTGGCGGGCGGCGATGCGGACCTGGTTGAAGTCAACGAAGATCGGCTGGCAGGTCTCGGCGCGCAACCAGGCCACGTGCTCCTCGTCAAAGACCGGGCCGACGAAGGTCTTCATCATCAGGTTGAACTCGCGCGGCTCGGTCAACTTCTTCGAGCCGCAGGCCGGGCAGACGCCGGGACTCTCGAGCTGGTCCTCGCGGAAGCGCCTCTTGCAGTCCACGCAGTCAACCATCAGGTCGGAGAACTTGTCGAGGTGGCCCGAGGCCTTCCAGACCCTGGGGTGGCAGATGATCGTCGAGTCGAGGCCCTCGACGTTGTCGCGATCCTCGACCATGAATGTCCACCAGGCCTGTTCGACGGCGCGGCGCAGCGTCACGCCGGCCGGCCCGTAGTCCCAGAATCCATTCAGGCCGCCGTAGATCTCCGAGCTCTGGAACATCAGGCCCCGCCGTTTGCACAGCGAGACGATCTTTTCCATGCGATCCTGGCCGTTGTCCTGCTCTGCCATGGTGATCCTTTCCGCCCCGACCGGCGACGGCCGCCGCGGGAAACCCATAAGATAGCCCGCCTTGCCCCGCGGGCAATCGGCACGAGCCCGCCACCCCGGCCCCCTGCCCCATCTCTGCCGGAACGTCGCCCGGCAGGAGCGTCGCGCCGGCAGAACCGCACGGCGACGTGGAGATCGGGTCGCGGCAAGGGGGGAGTTGAGGCGCCCGTGCCGCCGCGGTCAGCCGCCTGCCGGCTTGCGCCTTGGCGCCGCCGTTTCCGCGTAACTCACCGGGGCGGCCGCGAGGGCGATCTCGATGAGCGCGCGCTCCTCGGCCAGTTGCGGCCGGTGGAAGGCGGCGGCGACGTCCGGGCAGCCGAGGGCGGCGACGGCCGAATCGTCGCGCAGGACCGCCTCGGGCCGGGTCACCCGCCCTTCGATGCGGCGGAGGGCGGCGGGGAGGAGGGTTGTGGTCGGGTTCTGCGCCTCGACGAAGGCGACGCCCTGGCCGCCGTAGCCCCAGGCTTCGAGGCGCACGGCGTCGGGCGCCCGTTCCGCGCGGAAGGGGACGAAGGACGTGTATACCCCGCCGCAGCGGCCGCCTTCGAGGCCTCGCGGTTTGAGCCCCGCCGGCGGCAGGATCTCCTCGACACGCTTGCCGTAGCACAACGAGACGCGCAGGACGGGCGCGGCATGGTAGTCCTGCAGGTGCAGCCGCAGGATCAGCCACCAGTCGGCCGCGGTCATCGGCTCCCGCAGCCGCCGCCACACCGGCGCCAGCTCCCGTTCGAGAACCTGCCACTGTGCCTCCAGGCGCGCGCCTTCGCCGGGGTAGGCGAACGCCTCGGGCTGCGCAAAAACCTCGCGCTGCGCGGCCCGCAGAAGCCGGAAGTCGCGCCGCCACTGGGCGGCCAGGGTGCGCAGCCGGGCCGTCTGGCCGGACGTGCGCCGAGGGTCGTAGATGGCGGGAACCGACTCCCGCAACTGCGCCGAAAGCCGCCCCGCCTCGGCCGCCCACTCGACCCGGTCGAGAAACCGGTTCCGCGGCCGCCCCGGCGCCTGCCGTTCGTACGCACAGACGGCCGCCGCGCGGGCAACCAGCTCCTGCGCCAGCCACTCCTCACGCACCGGGCGCCCGCCCAGCCACGCCCGCAGACGGCCGCCGAGCCCAGGGTTGACACTGGCCAGATCCCGCACTGCGGCGGTCAGCGACGGCGACGCCCCGGGAACAAGCTCGGCCACCGCCGCCGTCCAGGCCTCGTCCGCGGTCGCCGCCCGCCCGCTCCACAGACGCCCGGTCATGGCGACGACGACCGGATGGAAGGCGTGCTGGCGGGGAGTGCCCTCCCACTGCGTGAGGAGGCCGCCGAGGAGGCGGTGGCGGCGCGCGTAGGCGGTCAGGCTCTCGACATTGCGCGGCAGACGGTCCCACGGGCAGACCACCGCCTCAATGCCGTGTTGCGCGTAGGCGGCCAGCCAGTCGCGGCGCCAACGGTTCGCAAAGTGCGCCTGGGCGCCCTCGGGCTCGAGCTGTTCGTCGTAGCACCAGTGGCACATCACAACGTCGGCCGGCGCGTCGGCCACCCGCTCGGGGAAGAACTCGAAGAGGTCGTCCCACAGCCAGACCCGTTTGCGGAGTCCGCAGACGAGGGCGTGGATGCGGCGCAGATGCTCGATGAACAGGGCGCCGGCGCCTTCCGCTTCCCAGCGTGGGCGGCAGAGGCGGCAGAAGCCCACGTCCCACGCCTCATCGAGTCCGATGTGCAGGTTGGGCCCGGTGAAGACCTCGGCCAGCTCGCGCAGGTAGGCGCCGAAGAACGCATAGGTCCCATCGAGGGATGGGCAGACCACGTGGCCGGGGCCGTGGGCTGGGCCGAAGCGGCCGCGGCCGTCGCGCGCCTCGGCGAGGTGGGCCAGCTCCGGGCAGGCAAGGAACTGCTCGCAGTGCCCCAAGGTCGAGACCGCGGGCATGACGTCCATGCCCAGCTGGCGGCAGTGTTCGACCACGCGCGCCATGTCGTCGAGGGAATAGGTCTCCGCCCGCGGCCGGAAGGGGAACGTGGGGGTCCGCACCCGCGCTTCGAGGTACAGGGCGAGCAGGTTGAAGCCGTGGGCGGCGGCGGTGTCGGCGTAGTGGCGGATGTAGTCCACGGTCTCCATCTGCCGGGCGAGGTCGAGCTGGACCGCGCGTACCCGCCACGGCCCGTCGAGACCGCGCGAGACGCCGCCGGGAACCCGGTTCCGCACCACTGTCTTCTGCATCGTCCGTGCCTTTCTCGCCGCCGTCCGCCCAGCCGGAAGGCGCGACGTGTGACGGCGGAACGTAGCGTCTTGGCGGGGCGGGGTCAACCGGCACGCTGTGATGCGGCCGTGGAAATCCCCGTGGAGCCAGCGCCGGCCGGCCTCACAGCGCGGGGGTCAGGAGGCCGCAGAAGTTCTCGAGGAGTTTCTGGCGCAGGGGGCGCCGCCGCCAGGCGCGCAGATTGATCTCGGCGCTGTGGGAGAGTTCCTCGGCGACCGCGTTGTGCAGTCCGTAGACGAGGCGCTGGTCGTGGACGGCGAGATTGGTTTCGTAGTTGAGCCGGAGGCTGCGGGCGTCGAGGTTGGCGGTGCCGACGATGGCGAGGACATTATCGATGAGGAGGACCTTGGCGTGCAGGAACGGCCGCTCGCGCTCGAAGACGCGGGCGCCGGCTTCGAGCAGGTCTTCGTAGAGGGCGCGCCCCGCCAGCCCGGCGTAGACGTGGTTATTGTACCGGGGAACCACCAGCTTCACGGTGACGCCGCGGCGCGCCGCGCTCCGCAGGGCCTGGATAAGGTCGCGGGTCGGCACAAAGTACGGGGTGACCGCGATCACCTGTTGGCGGGCCGACACGATGGCGGCGAAGATCGCCTCGCCGATGACATCGCTTTCGGCCGTGGTGGGGCCGCCGTTGATCACGCGCACCAAGGCCGGCCCGGCCGTGGCCACGTCGGGGAGGTGGTCGGTGTTGAGGAGGGCCTCCGCCGGCTCGTTGGTCATGTAATGCCAGTCGCGCAGGAAGGTGTACTGCAGTTCCTGCACCGCCGGGCCACGCACCCGGAAGTGGTAGTCGCGCACGGCCGCCCCCTCCGGGCCGGCGAGGTTGACGCGGGTCAGGTTGAGGCCGCCGGTGAAGGCGAGCGCGCCGTCAACGATGAGGACCTTGCGGTGGTTGCGCAGGTTGATCTGGAACTGGCGTTTCACGGGGTTGGCCTGGGTCCATCCGACCAGGCGCAGGTTGGGGATGCGGCGGTAGCGCCGGAACAGCCCCGTGAGGACGGCGTGCGTCGAGCCGAACCGGTCGTACAGGACACGCACCTGCACCCCGGCGCGGGCCCGCTCCGCAAGCGCATCGAGGAACTGCCGCCCGACCGCGTCGCGGGCGATGATGAAGCTTTGCAGGTGGATGTGGCGGCGGGCGGCGGCGATGGCCGCCAGCATCGGCGGGTAGGCTTCCTCGCCGGTGATGAGCAGCTGGACGTTGTTGCCGCCGAGCAGCGGATAGTCGGGGACCAGCCCGCTGAGGGCCGACTCGATGTCGCGCGCGGTGGGGTTGTCGGGCTCGGGTGCGGGCCGGCCGTGGACGGCCTTCCAGTAGACGAGGGCCGGGCTGTCGGCGGCGGCCAGGCCGCGGCGGCTCTCGCCCAGCACGGGGTCGGCCCGCTGTTTGCGCCAGACCTTGGCCGGCATCTGGTTGATGCCGATGCACACGTAGAGCAGCGCGCCGAAGACGGGCAGCGACCACGCCACCGTGATCCAGAGCAACGACGACGTGGCCTCGCGCCGCCGGCACAGGCAGTGGACCGCCACCGCCAACGCCAACAGCACGTGCACCGCAAGGCCCAGCGGCAACCAGACCCCCAGGCCGGCTACGGCAAACAGACCCAGGTTGAGGGCGGGCTGTGGCACGTGCGCCTCCCAATGGCCCTTCGCCGCAGTCGGCCGACCGCTTACTAGAGGGACTATAGTGTCAAGGGCGGTTAGTGCAAGGGCGGCGGGGGCACGGAACGCCGGGGGGACCGTCGGGCGCGCCATGGAGGGACGGTCTCCGCCCTCCAACGCCGGCAGGCCGTGCCCCGTCGGCGCGTCCGAGATCCCACGCTCGGCCTACTCAGTCAGGGAGAGTTGCGCGCGCAGGAGGTCGTGCATGGTGACGATGCCGGTGACACGGCCGTCGGGTCTGTCGAGGAGCACGGCCACGGGAGTGGTCGCCGCGACCATGCGGCCGGCGACCTCGCCGACCGGGTCGGAGTCCAGGCAGGTGGCGGCATCGGCAAGCGCGGGCGGAACCCCGGCGCGGAGCGCCGTCTCGATCGCCTCTCGGTCGGCCACGCCGCGGAACACGCCGTCACGCTCGACGGGGAAGACGGCGAAGGGGCAACCCGCCAGGGTGTTGCGCAACGTCTGTGGATCCAGGTCCCGCAGGACGATCGGCCGGCGGTTGGCGAGCGCGGACACAGGCTGGCCCTGCCAGGCGCCGAGGTCGCGCGGCGGGTGCAGGCGGCCGAGCTCGAACCCGTCCTGATCAAGCAGGGCCTCGTAGAAGTTGGCGCGTCCGGCGAGGCGGGCGACGGCGAGGCTGACGAGGGTGCCGATCATCAGCGGCGGCACCATGGCGAACTGATGGGTCATCTCGAACACCATGAGGATGGTGGTCAGGGGGGCGCGCACAACGGCGGCGAAACAGGCACCCATGCCGACGGCGGCGAGGACGAGCGTCTCCTGGTTGCTGAGCGGCAGCCACTGCCCGGCCAGCCCGGCGACGGCGAATCCGGCCATGGCGCCGATGAACAGTGTCGGCGAGAAGATGCCCCCGCAACCGCCCCAGGCGTACGAGGCCACGGTCGCCAGAAGCTTGCCCGCAACCAGGATCGCCGCGGCCCGCCAGGCGATGCCCTCGACCAGGCACTCCGACAGGTCCAGATACCCCAACCCGAAAATGCCGATGCGGCCGGTGCCCCGGAAAACCGCCACCCCGATCGCCCACGTCATCAGCCCTCCGACCAGCGGCCGCAGCCAGGCCGGAATCCGGCTGCGCCGCCGGATCCTCCCGCGCCAGGACAGGGCGAGCCGGTGGAAGGCGACGCCGGCCAGCGCGGCGGCGGCCGCCACCACCGGCGCCGCCACGTAGACCCGCCACGAGACGGTCTCAATCAAGGGCATGACAAAGGCCGGCTGCGGGCCGAGCACCGCCTGAACGACAAAGGCCCCAACCACCGCGGCCAGCACGACGCTGCCAAGCAGCCGGCTGTTGAGGTCGCCGACCACCTCTTCGAGGACAAACGTGATCGCGGCCAGCGGAGTGTTGAAAGCCGCCGCCAAGCCCGCCCCCGCGCCCGCCACACAGGCCGGGCGGAGCCTGGGCTTGGCCGTGCCGGATAGCCGCGCCGCCGACGACGCCGCGGCCGCACTCATGTAGACGGTGGGGCCTTCGCGGCCCAAGCTGGCGCCGCCGCCCAGGCTAAGGACACCGGCCACGAACTTCACGCACGCGGCGCGCCACGAGATGAAGCCGGATTCGTTCCAGTAGGCGGTCTTCAGCTGCGGGATGCCGCTGCCGGCCGCGTCGGGCTGCAGCTTCGCCAGCAGAATGCCGACCAGCAGGGAGGAGACGACCACGACGGCCAGGCTGCCCCCGCAGAAGAGCGCAAAACTCCGCTCCGCCAACGACACGAACAGCAGCTGGTAGAGCCAGGCTGACAGCACCAGGAACCCCACGGCCGCGGCACTGCCTGCCAGGCCGTAGGCCACCGTGCGCAGGATCGAAGGGGTCAGCGCGGTCAGCATCCGCCGCGAATGCCGGACGACCGCAGGGGTCGTGAACGCATCCATCTCGCCATCCTTGTCAAGCCGGGATCACGGCGTAAGGTAGCGACGTGCGGGGTGTGTCGCCACCCGGGCCAGGCATCCAAACGGGGGGCCGGCGGCACGGCGGCGACGGACGGCACGCAAGCGAGGCGAGAAACATGGCAGGCACACGGATGTTCAGACCGGCTCTGAGCGGGGCGGGCTGGCGGATGACCGCCTCCGGATTCGACCGCCGGCGGGTGGCTCATTGGGAGACGCTGTTCACCCTGGCCAACGGCTACGCCGGCGTGCGCGGCTCGCCCGAGATGACCCCCGCCGCCGGCGACCCCGGCTTTTTCATCGCCGGCGTCTTCGACCAAGTCGAGGGCTCCACCCACGAGATCGTCAACCTGCCCTGCTGGCTGGAGTTGAACGCCAGCATGGACGGCTTCGACTTCGACCTGCGCCGTGGCGACGTCGTCGCCTGTGAACGTTCCCTCGACCTCCGGCAGGGGCTGCTCCACACCTGCATCCTGTGGCGCGACGACGCCAAGCGCCACACCCGCTGGGAATCGTTCCGCCTGATGCACAAGGCCGACCGCCATGCCGCCGTGGTCTGGGGCCAGATCACCGCGCTCGACTACGACGGCACGCTGCACCTGTCCAGCCGCCTTGATGCCTGGCTGCCCCGCCACGGCTCCGCCTCGGGCCGCACCCGCTACGGCGATACCCGCTGCCGCGACCTCGGCGACAACGGCATCGCCCTCGAAACCACGACCCGCTCGACCCGCATCACCGTCGCCCTCGCCACCCGGCTCGATGTCCCCGGCGCCACCCGCCGCAGTTGCGAACTGGACGACGACCGCGTGGCCGAGACGGTCTCCGCCCCCCTGCCCCGCGGCAAACCGGTGCGCTTCGAGAAACGGGCCGTCTTCTACACGTCGCGCGACGGCGCCGACCCGGCGGAACGCGCCGGACGCCATCTTGCGGAGTTCGCAAAGCGGCCGCTCCCCGCGGTGGTGCGCGAACACGTGAAGGCTTGGGCCCGGACATGGGACACGGCGGACATCGTGGTCGAGGGCGACGCCCGCGTCCAGCTCGCCCTGCGCTTCAGCCTCTTCCACCTGGCGTCGCTGGCCAACCCCGCCGACGAGCGCAGCTCCCTAGGCGCCAAGGGCCTGCACGGCAACGGATACAGCGGGCTGGTGTTCTGGGACACCGAGACTTACCTCCTGCCCTTCTTCGCCTTCACCGACCCGCCAACCGCCCGCGCCCTGCTCATGTACCGCTGGCACCTGATCGCCGACGCCCGCGCCAACGCCGCCGCCATCGGCATGCCCGGCGCCCGCTTCCCGTGGAACAGCTCGCTCACCGCCCGCGAAAACTTCTGGCGCGGCTGGCAGGAGCATGTCAGCCCGGACATCGCCTACGCGGTCGATCAGTACGTCGAGGCCAGCGGCGACCGCGCGTTCCTCCTCGACGTCGGCGCCCGCCTGATCATCGAGACCGCACTCTACTGGCCGGCCCGCGTCGAGTTCGACGAACGGCGCGGCGCCTACGTCCTGCGTACGCTGGGCGGGCCGGACGAAATCCACACCGGCATAGACAACAACATGTATACCAACCACCTGGTCGCCTGGCACCTGCGCCGCGCGGCAAAGGCCGTGGAGGAGCTTCGCCAGGCCGGCCGCTGGGAGCCCCTCGCCGCCGAGCTGGGCATCGGCGACGACGCCGTGGGCCGCTGGCTGGACATCGCCGGCCGCCTGGCCGACACGTTCAGCCCCGCGCACGGGTTCCATGAGCAGTTCGAGGGCTACTTCAAACTCAAGGAACGCGCGATTGACCGCACCATGACCAAGATGCAGTACACCGGCCCCGTCCAGCATTCCTTCAAGCCGACCCGCGTGCTGCAGCAGGCCGACACCGTGCTCATGTACCACCTCTTCCGCGACGACTTCCCCGAGGCCGTGCGCCGGCGCGGGTTCGAGTTCTACGAACCGCGCTGTTCCCACACCTCGACGCTGAGCCGCAGCATCTTCGCGGCCGTGGCCGCGCAGTCCGGGCGGCCCGATGAGGCCTGCCGCCTGTATGTCGAGTCGCTGGAGACCGACATCGGCCCCACCGCCGAGTGCGACTCCGGCCTCCACGCCGCCTGCACCGGCGGCAACTGGCAGGCAACCGTCATGGGCTTCGCCGGGCTCGCTCTCCGCAACGGCCGGCTCACCTTCCGCCCGCGCCTTCCGAAGAAGTGGAAACGACTCGCGTTCAAGGTGTTGTGGCACGGGAAGACGGTCTCCGTCACGCTCACCCCGCGGCGGATGCACCTGCGCAGCCGCGGCGGCTCGCTCACGGTCGAAGTCGAAGGCACCCCGCGGAAGGTGACACCGCGCGGCCTGGCGGTGCCGCTCGGCTGAGGGCGGCCGAGGCTCCCGCCCGGGCGCCGGCCGCGACGCCTGCGAGTTCCGCGGCTCCCCCGCCCGATGAGGGGGTGCCGTCGCCGTGGGCATCGCCACTGTTGTCGTTCGGGCTGCCGCTGTCGTGGTGCGTTACGTCCCCCAGGCCGTCCGGCCTTCCCCCACCACGTCGAGGCGTCGCTCCCGGCCCCGCCCCAGGCACGACCGCATCCGGTCAAGCCTGCGAAGTCGGCGGGCGCCCTTTGGCCGACGCCCCGATAGGCAACCCGCGGTCGGACACGTATATTCCCGGAAACTCTGACCGCAATCGTGCCGCCGGCCGACGTCGCTCCAGTCCGGCAGACGGCCGGGGGGCGCACGTGATTGAACGACTGTCCGGTACACTGGCCGCCGTCGAGCTGACGGAGATCGTGGTGGACGTCCACGGCGTCGGGTACGCGGTCTCCGTGCCCATGAGCACCTACGACCGCCTGCCGCGCGTCGGCCAGCCGGTGACGGTTCTCACCCACCTGGCGGTCCGCGAGGACGCCTTGCAGCTGTACGGCTTCGCGACCGCGCAGGAGCGGGCGCTGTTCCGGTTGCTGATGACCGTCTCCGGCATCGGCCCCAAGACGGCGCTGAACGTGCTGAGCTGCATATCGGTGGAGGCGTTCTGCCGGGCGGTGGCGGCCGCCGACATGAAGGCCCTCGTGCGCATCAGCGGCATCGGCAAGAAGTCGGCCGAGCGCCTGGTCGTCGAACTGCGCGAACGCGTGGCCGGGATCGAACCGTCGGCCGGCCTCGGGGCGGCGGCGGGCGCGGGCGCGCTGTCCGCCCAGGCCCAGGACGCCATCGCCGCGCTCGAAACCCTCGGCTTCCGAACCGAGACGGCCCGCAAGGTCGTCCAAACCCTGTGCCAGGAACTGCCCGCGGCCGACCAGAGCGCCGAGAACCTCATCCGCCGCGCCCTGGCGACCTTGAACCGCTGACCGGAGCCGCCCACGCATGGCCAAGGAAACTCCCGCCCCGCCCCCCGAACGGTTCATCACCTCGCAGATGAACCGGCGCGAAGAGGCCTTCGAGGCGACCCTGCGGCCGCAGCGCTTCGAGGAGTTCCCCGGCCAGGTGCGGGTCAAGGAACGGCTTCAGATCGTCGTCCAGGCCGCCACCGAACGCGACGAGCCGCTCGGCCATCTGCTGCTCAGCGGCCCGCCCGGCCTCGGCAAGACCACCCTCGCCTACATCGTCGCCAACTCCCGCGGCAAGGCCATCAAGGCGACCAGCGCCCCGGTCATCGAAAAGCCCGGCGACCTGGCCGGGCTGCTCACCGGGCTGCAGGACGGCGATTTCCTGTTCATCGATGAGATCCACCGCCTCCCCACGGCCATCGAAGAATACCTCTACAGCGCCATGGAGGACTTCGTCATTGACATCATGATCGACCAGGGCGCCGGGGCGCGCTCGGTCCGCCTCAACCTCCCACGCTTCACCCTCGTCGGCGCCACCACCCGCCAGGGCTCGATCTCCGCCCCCCTGCGCTCACGCTTCGGCCTGCACTGCCGCCTGGACTACTACCGCGTCGCCGACCTCGAGACCATCCTCGAACGCTCGGGCCGCATCCTCGACGTCAAGAGCCAGAAGGAGGGCCTGTTCGAGGTCGCACGCCGCAGCCGCGGCACCCCGCGCATCGCCAACAACCTCCTGCGCTGGGTGCGCGATTTCGCCCAGGTCCGCGCCGAGAAGACCGTCACCGCCGCCGTCGCCAAGGCCGCCCTCGAAATGCTGGACATTGACGAGTCGGGCCTCGACGAGATGGACAAGCGCATCCTGGAGACCATCCTCGTCAAGTTCGGCGGCGGCCCGGTCGGGCTGAAGACCATCGCGGTCGCCGTCTCCGAGGAGATGGCCACGATCGAAGAGGTGTACGAGCCGTTCCTCATCCAGGAAGGCTACCTGATGCGCACCGCCCAAGGCCGCGTGGTGACGGAGAAGACGGCGCGGCGCTTCGGCGTCAAGGGACTGCGCGGCCGGCCGGGACGCCTGAGCCAGCCGACGCTGTTCGAGGATTCCAGTTCATGAAGAGCATGACAGGTTTTGGCCGGGGTGCCGCGAGCCGGGACGGGGTCTCGCTGCTCGTCGAGATCACCGCGGTGAACCACAAGAGGCGCGACCTGCGCATCCGGCTGCCCGAGGAGCTGGGCGACTGCGAACCGCAGCTGTGGAACCTGCTCTCCGGGGCCATCGAACGCGGCTCGGTCACCGCCGCGGTCACCCTCGACCTCGGCCCCGAGTTGCGGGCCGCCCAATACACGATCGATGCCGAGGCCGCCGGCGCCGTCATCCACTCCCTGCGCGCCATCGCCCGCCGGCACGGGCTCGGCGAGGATCTCCGCCTCGCCGACCTCCTCGCCGTCCCCGGCGTGGTCTCGACCAACCGAAACCTGGTGCCGCCCGAAACCGCCGCCGCCCTCGTCGCGGAAGCCACCGCCGCCGCCCTCGATGACCTCAACCGCGCCCGCGACATCGAGGGCGCCGCCTTGCGCGACGACCTCCACGCCCGCTGCCGCCGCCTGCGCGACCTCCTGCACAACATGGAGGCCCGCAAGGACGGCGCCCTGCGACACCACCGCGACCGCCTCCGCGAACGCATCCGGCAACTCGGCGTCGAACTGCCCCTTGACGACGAACGGCTGGTCAAGGAGGTCGCCTTCGCGGCCCAGAAGTCGGACGTCAACGAGGAGCTGGTGCGCCTCGACAGCCACCTCGACCAGCTGGACCGGCACCTCGACGACAGCCAAGGCCAGCCGGTCGGCCTCCACCTCCAGTTCCTCTGCCAGGAACTCCAGCGCGAGATCGGCACCCTCGGCGCCAAGACGGCCGAGACGGACATCGCCGCCGCCACGCTCGAGTTCAAGGCCGAACTCGAACGCCTCCGCGAACAGGCCGCCAACGTCGAGTGACGCCCGCCGGCCGTCCGATCTCGAACGGCGACTCGTCGCCGTGGCAAGCGAACCTGCAATGCCCCGCCCGTCGTGTGGCCCCCGGCCCGCAGAACCGGCCCAACAAGGAGGAACGCAGATGACCGGAACACTCAGCAGAAGCCTTCGCTCGGCACGCCTCGCCATCGTGGGTACGCTCGCAGGGCTGGCCATGGCCGGCGGAGGGCTGACGGCCCAGGAAATGACCGAGACCCTGTACGTGCCGAACCCCGACAAGGTCAACCTGGTCTTCAACCGCAGCGCGTCGCGCGACACCACGCCCGCCAACGACTCGTCCTGGTCAAACGACCCTTCCGCACCGTTCAGCCCCTCCTCGGGCATCTACGCCCAGGCCAACCCTAGCGACGCCACCGCCGACAAGTATACGATCGAGCTGGGCAAGGCCTACGAGGTGGGCGCGCTCGAGTTCGTCTTCGGCCGCTATACCAACAACTACATCCCGGCGACCTTCAACCTCTATGCGTCGGCCACCGACGACGCCAATCTGATGGTTCCCGCCAACCTGGTCGCGACCCAAGCCACGCCCGGCCTGATCAACAGCGACCGCACCCCGAACACGGACGGCGCCGGGTGGTTCATCTACCAGCAGATCCGCTACAACCTGCCCGCCGCCCAGACGGTCTACAAGTTCGGCGTCGAGGTGACCAGCTGGCAGGCGATCGGCGCGGGCAGCGACACCCGCGGGTTCCTTCTGGCCGCGTCGGCCAACCCCTCCGCCGCCCCGCTCGGATTCGACGGCGAGATCGGCCTGTTCAACAACACCTGGAATCCGGGCGGCACCATCACGGCCTCCAGCACGGCGGGCGGCGACATCACGCTTACCCCGGTCTACGGCACCGACGACTGGGCAGATCCGCGCTGGTGGGGCAACTACGCCGGCGGCGGCATCGACGGCGGACTGGACGTCACCATCCACCTGCCCGACTACTACAAGCTGGACGGTGTGCGCTGGGCCGCCGGGCAGCACTCTAACTGGCCGGTGAACTACCGTGTCTTTGCCGCGTCGAGCGAGACAACGCCGGGCGCGGGGGACTGGACGCCGGTGACCGCGGCCCTGACGTTTGCCGGCGGCAACCAGGGCACGCTGGTTCCCTTCGACACGCCGTTTGTCGGCAACTGGGTGCAGATCCGGGCGGCGTCCGGCACCTCGGCGATTTGGGAGAACACCAACTGGCAGGTCTACGGCAGCCTGTCGATCCCTGAACCGGCCTCGCTGTCGCTGCTCGGCCTGGCCGCGGCGGCACTCGCCCGCCGGTCACGGAAAGCCTGACCGGCGACGCCCACGCCAGGCCCGCCGCCGGCGGCGGAGCGCGTCAGGTGAGGGTTGGCCGCAGCCCTGCCTCACTCCCCGATCTCAACCCCGATCACGGCGATCCGGGCAGCGTCGCAGGCGGCCAGCACGCGCTCGCGCCGCAGCAGCAGTGTCCGCCCGGCGTGCAACACCAGGGCCCGCGCCCCGGCCAGGCGCAGCGACTCGACGGTCCGCATCCCCACGCACGGCACGTCGAACCGCAGGTCGTGCCCCGGCTTGGCCACCTTCACCACCGTGACCCCGCCGTGCGCGATCTCGCCGGCCCGCCGGATCGCCTTGTCCGTCCCTTCGAACGCCTCGACCGCGACCACGGTGCCGCGCTTCACCACCACGGTCTGCCCAATGTTGAGCCGGCCGATCTCGCGCGCTATCCGCACCCCGAAGTCAATGTCCTCCCGCACAGCCTGCCCCGGCCGCACCCGTCCCAGAAGCCCGGTTGGCGCCAGCGCCTCCTCCATGAACGTGGTCGAGGGAAGCACGCGCAGGCCGCACCGCTGGAACTCGGCCCCAATCGCCGAGAAGATGGACTCCGCGTTGCGCTCCTTGAGCCGGCACAAGAGCCGCAACGCCGTCCAGTCGGGCCGCAGCCCCTTGAACAGCCGCCCGGGGCGCACCTGACCGGCGAAGATGACCTCTTCGACCCCGCGCCGTTTGAGCGCCGCGATGCTACGCCGCAACTGGCCGACGTAGACCCAGTCCAGCGAATCCGCCAGGCCGCTGATCGCCGGATCGGTCTCGCCATGCATGCCGATCACCGCCAGGCCAGGCACGCCGGCCCGCCGGGCCGCCTCGCACATCTCGATCGGGAAGTCGCCGCGACCCGCCACCAGCCCGACCGGAGCACGGCCGCCCCCCGCGCGGAGGCCAGAATCAGAGGGCACAGAGTGGGCCGTCACCATGGAAAAACCCCTGCCAGCAGAACGCCCCGAACCACGACCGGCCACGCGGCCCTGCCCTGACATCACCGGCATCGAGGACGGCGCGGGCTGTATCTCCGCCCGCATGCCGGTGTTCGCATGTGGAGTGACTCTCACCACGAGGAACACGAAGGGATTACCGGACAGGACGCCGGCCGCCAGTCCTGAGCGCCGCCGCGTTGAACGCGACCAGCAGTCCTGCCTCGACACCGAGCACACCCCAATATGCCGTGCACCGCCGAACGGGTCAAGCCGCCCGACACCCTCCGCCCTTGGCCGAGTGCGTGAAAACCGGCCGAGTGCGTGAGAACCGCCGGGTTCGCGAAAACCGGCCGAGTGCGTGAGAACCGCCGGGTTCGCGAAAACCGGCGGCGTGCGCGAAAACCCGCCAAGTGCGTGAAAACGGGCCGAGTGCGTGAAAACGGGCCGCCGTTTTCGCGAACTGTCCGAGGCGGAGGGTGACGGGACGCACTTCCTACGGGCGTGCAGGCGTGGTACCGCGTGAGGGAACGCGTGCAGCGCGCTGCCCCCCCGACACACTCTCAGACGCACCGGTTCGAGTCGCAGTTGCACTCCGCCCGGCCGCGAGTATATTCCGTGAACGTCTCGCCACCCAGGGCGACGTGCATCGAGGCGCAACGGCAGAAGGAGCAAAAACGTCTATGGGCAGCGTGATCAAGAAGCGTCGTAAGAAGATTGCCAAGCACAAGCGCAAGAAGCAGCTCAAGGCCTTGCGCCATAAGAACAAGTAGGTGGACGGCCGTCGGGCCGTTCCCGTGCGAGGTGCCGCGATGTGGGCGAGAGGTGTGCGTCTGGGCGTCGCGGCACTTTGCGTTTTTGTGGGTGGGGTACGAGGGGATGGTGGGGTTCCGGCGGAGGCGCCGGCCGACTTGGCGCTGACGCCTGAGAACACGGCGTGGGCCGACGCGCTGTCGCACTACGCCTGGGGGGTGCTGAGGCAGTCCGAGGACGCCAGCACGTTCGACGAGGTGCAGACGCAGTTTGTCGCCGCCCTCCGGCTGGCCCCCGGCTCCAGGGCCCTCCTCCAGCAGGCGGTGGCCGGCTGGCTGGTCAAGGGAGACTTCGAGGCCCTCCTCGGCACCGTCCGTCCGCTGGCCGACGGGAACCCCGAGGTCGCCCATCTGCAACTGATGGTCGCCTTGGCCACCCAGGCCAAGGGACAACCCGACGAAGCCCTCGCCTTCCTCGAAGCGGCGTTCGCGCGCCAGCACCGCAAGGCGCCCGAGCTGCTGCGCGAGCTGGTCGCCATGCACTGGCGCCAGAAACGGTACGACGACGTGGCAGGCGTGCTGCACCGCAGCCGCAACCAGCCCGGCATCAAGGGCAGTTTCTCCCACGCCTACGCCAGCGCCCTCTACCACCACTCCCTGAGTGCCCGCCCCGAGGGAGTTGACGTCTCCGAGCGCCAGGCCGCACGCCACCGCCGCCTGGCACTCGAACAGGCGACGAAGGCCGCGCAACGCATCGGCCTGGACAGCGAAGCCAAGGACATTGACAGCCTGTTCGAGGTCTTCGCGGACTGCGAGGAGTGGGAGCAGGCCCTCGCCTTCCTGCGCGCCGCCGCCGTCGAGTATCCCGACCTCGACGACGCCATCGGCATGCAACAGGCCATCTGCCTGCGCGAGCTCGGGCGAGACGACGAGGCCCTCGAACGCCTCGACCAGATCGCCACCCGGGCCGACCCCGACCCGACCCTGTACGCCGAGCTGGGACGGCAGTTCATCCAGCTCCACGAACCCGAGCGCGCGGCCATGTCCTTCACCCGCGCCCTCTTCCTGGCGCCGGCCTCGGAACGGCTCCGCGTCACCCTCGGATTCGTCTGGCTTCAGCTGGACAAGCCGCAGCGCGCCCTGGCCCTGCTCCGCCCCATCCGATCCCCCTCCCCCGCCGCCCGCCTGCTCACCGCCAAGGCCTACCACGCCCTGCGACAGTGGACGGACGCACTCGACACCCTCGCCGAAGCCGAAACCGCCGCCCGCGCCGCCGGCGACGACGAGTTCTTCAACGTTGACCTCTACCTGACCTACGCCTCGATCCACGTCGATGCCGGCGACATTGACCAGGCCGTCGAGGCCGCCGAACGGGCCGTCCACCTCGAGCCCGACAACCCGGTCGCCGCCAACTTCCTCGGCTACGTGCTGGCCGACGGCAACCGGCGGCTCGACGAGGCCGAGCGGCTGATCGCCGCCGCGGTGGCGCAGGATCCCGAGAACGAAGCCTATCTGGACAGCCTGGCCTGGGTGCACTTCCGGCAGGGCCGTTACGCCGAGGCCATGGCTGAGATCGCCCACGCCCTGCGCGCCGGCGGCGACGAACCCGACCCCGTCATCCTCGACCACGCCGGCGACATCTTCAGCGCCGGCAACTGCCCCCTGCTCGCCTCGTACTACTGGTGGAGCGCCATCCAGCGCGGCGCCGCCAACGCCGACCTCATCCGCCAGAAACTGCGCGGCCCGCCCTTTCCCGCGGAGTGAACGTCGGACGGCGGCGGCCCCCGCCGCCCCCGTCCGCAGACGTTCCCCCCTGCCGTTGGCCGTTCGTGAAAACTGCACATTTTCGCGAACTCCCGCGGTCTTCACAAGGGCGGGGCGACGCCGGCCTTTCTTGCTGGAGACCGATCATGATGATGGAGCCGCCTGCAGAACCCTGGCGTGAGTGGCCAGGACGGAACCCGGCCCCCCATCGGCGTCGCCACGAGCTGTTGTCTGCCGGGCTAGAGGGACGACCTCCGTGTCGTCCGGGGTCCCCCGCGGCAGACCGGGTTTCCGAGTATGACCTGGCGGACACGGAGGTCCGCCCTCCATCGCACCAGGCGGTTGTCGTCCGCGGAGGTTCTGCAGGTTGCTCGATGGTGATAGTGTCAGCCCTGAGGGACGGGTTCTGGCAAGGCGTGTTCACGCGGCGATGGCCGTGGCGCGCATGGCTGTGCGGCCTGGCGGTCGCGCTGGCCCTGGGCCTGGGGGGGCCGGCGCACGCCGCGGTGTGGATTCGCCTGGTGGACGCCGCCACCGGCGTGCCGCTGGAGTTCTGGGAGAAGACGCTGGCCCAGGAGGAATTGCGGAATCCGCAGGAATGGCGCATGCCGGACGCGGTTTTCGTGGACGGCACGGCGCTTCCCTTCAGCCGCTACGGTGGCGACGCGGCCGCCGGCACGCTGGCCGAGGACAAGGACGGCGAGACCATCCCCGGCATGGCGGAAATCGAGAAGGAGCTTGGCGCCGCCGCCCCCGTGGACGAGGAAGTCAACAGCGAACGCGCCGCCGAGGTGCAGGGCGGCACCGGGCTGCGGGCCCAGGTCAGCGTCAACGCCGCCGACGGCGAGCACCGCGTCCACCCCGGCGGGCACGCGTTCCACGTGCTGAAGGGCGAGGCGACGGAGGCGGTTGCGCCGCTGGTGAAGGTTTCGGGGACGCAGCTCCGGCTACCCTGCCGGCCGGTGGACATCGGCGTCCCGGACGCCTTCCTGGCCAAGGCGCACAGCCTGGCGGTTTCCAGCGGCGGGCACGAGGTGTTCCGTGAGGAGTTTGCGCCGGGCAAGGGTCTGGCCGTCCGGCTCTACCTGCCGGAGTCGGACGAGGGTTACCGTTTCAACCTGGCGCCGGACATGCAGGTGGAGGCACGCCTCGAAGCGGACGGCTTGCGGCTGGCGGCTGAACCGCGCCTGCCCGACGGCCTCGGCTTGGACATCCACGGCGCCGCGCTGACGCTCCATGCGGTGCCGCCGCCGGTTCAGGCGCGGACGTCCGCGGCCGCCGCCGGACCGGGGCTGTTCCTGTTCACCGACCGCAACCGTTCGGTCTACATGGAAGGGGAGCGGGCGCAGGTCTCGCTCCGCGCCCTTGGCGCCGCTGCGGGCGCCGAAACGGTTCGCCTGTCGCTGGCGGCGCTCCCCGCGGGGGCCGGCGCGGCGCCGGTCGAGCTGCCGCCGGTGGTTCTGACGCGTCGGGGGGACAGGGCCGACGCCGAGATCGAGCTGCACACCACCGCGCTGCGGCCGGGGGCGTATGAGCTGACCGCGACGGGCGGTGGTATGGCGTCCAACCCGCTGCCGTTGCGGGTAGTCAGCGCCATGCCGGCCACGGACATGAAGCTGTTCGGGTACTGCAAGTGGGGTTCGTCGAGCTTTGATCCCAAGGATCTCGATGCCGCGCGCCGCAATGGGCTGAACCTCGTGGTGCAGGGCGGCAGCCACTCGCAGGGCGGCGGGGTGGTCACGGCCGGGGCGGCGCCGTTCGAGACTTGGGGACTGCCGGACAACCAAGTGCCGGTTGACCCGGCGCGGCGGGCGCGCTGGCCGTCGCCGCACACCCCGCCCGAGCTGCTTGAGACCCAGCTCGAACACACGGCCGGGGCGGAGTTCCTGCTGGCCAACGGCATCGGGAATGTGCCGCTGCTGTGCGGGATGATCCTCTATTTCAATGTCGGCGCGCACTGGCAGCATCACGCCGACGACCGCAACCAGGCCGTCCAGATGGCCGGCCAGGAATGGCGCCGCTACCCGAACTTCACAGGCATGGTGCATACGTCCGGCGACGGCCCGACGCCGGCCACGATCGGCATGGTCTGGGCCGCGGGCCCGTCGTCGTTCGACATCATCCATGACGAGCGCATGCAGAAACTGCGCGAGGCCTTCGAGTTCAGCGTCGGCCGGCTGACGGTGGACGACTCGGCGGTGAAGGCGGAGTTCGAGCGGGTCAACGCCGGGATGCGCGGGGCCTGGGGGTTTGGCGTCGGCATGCGCACCGATCTGAAGGTCGAGGGCGAGGCGGGCGTCAAACGCGAATGGGCGCGCTGGGTGAACGATCTGTATCCGGCCGCCTTCCGCGAGGAGCGCAAGGCCCTCGCCGCCCTCATGCCGGAGCCGCTGGTGACTTGCAGCACGACCTGGGGCCAGGGCATCGGCGGCGGCATGTGGACGGAGACCTTCTACGCCCCGCTCAGCCACGCCGTCACCGACCTGCACGGCGACTACGGCATCGTCCCCCTCGCCTACTCCAGCGGCACCGACCTGCTCAACCTCGGCCGCCGCAGCCGCCCGTGGGTTTCCCTTGACCTGCTCCCGGAACGGCCCTTCGCCAACGGGTTGAAGCTGTTCCTCGAAGGCCTGTCGCGCAATCCGGCGGGCATCGGCGCGCTCAACCTCAGTCCCAGCCATGTGGCCGGCGGCTGGGGTTACCGCAAGGTGCCCGGCGAAGGCATGGCCACGCTCATGGACATCGGACGCCGTTTCGGCAACGTGTTCCTCGAGCTTGAACGCCGCGACGAGATCGCCATCCTCGCCTCGATGCGCCAGGCGGCGTTGGACGGCCAGTCGTTCGGCAGCCTGTATGGCGCGCACTTCCTGGCGACCAAGGCCGGCTACCAGCCCGTGTTCATCACCGAGTCCGAGTGCCTCGCCGGCCCGGCGGCGCTGGCCGGCTACAAGGCGGTCTTCCTGGTCAACATGACCCAGGGCCTGCCGCCGGAACTGGAGACCGCCCTGGCCGGATTCCAGAAGCAGGGTGGCCGGGTGATCGCCGATGCCAAGTCGGTGACCGCGCTTCCCGGCGTGCTGCGCGTCGCCCTCGATGAACTCAACGGCTCGAATGAGACCAACTTCCAGGAGATCTACACCCGCTTCGAACCGCTCACGGAGACCTTCCGGCAGACGGTATGGCCGGCGGTGCCGCGCTTCTTCACGGTCAGCGCGCCGCACGTGCATGCCGTGCGCAGCACGGATCAGGACATCGAGTACTGGACGGTGTTCAACGACACCCTGCTGAGCAAGGACGAGAACCCGAACGGCCACTTCGTGCAGTTCCTCTACAAGGGGGTCGAGACCGACATCGAGGCCGCCCGCGGCGGCGTCCTCTACGACGCCCTGCGCCGGCAGCCCGTCCAGACCCGCCCCGGCGCCGCCGGCGGCATGGCGTGGCACACCGACATGCGCCTGTTGCCCGGCACCCTCTACCTGTGCGCCGACCGCCCGCTGGCCCGGCTGGCTCTGACACTGAACCGCTCCGTGGCGCCGGGCGAGGCCCTGGCCGTCGGAGTGCAGGTTCTCGATGAGGCGGGCAAGCCCTTTGCCGGCCGCCTGCCGGTCGAGGTGGTGGTCACCGACCCCGGCGGGGCGGAACGCTACCGCGTCTACCGTGCCACCAACCGCGAACTGAAGCTCAAGATCGCCGGCAATGACCCGGCCGGCGAGTGGGCGTGCACGGCAGTCGAGCAGGCGACCGGCCTCACGGCCCGCGCCACCTTCCGCGTCGAGGGTCCGGGCAAGCCCCCCGCGGTCGAGGCGGCCGACGACTCGGTGTACGATGCCGCGGCGATTCACAAGGCCTTGCACGATCGCGAGTTGGAGATTGCGCTGTACCCGTCGCAGCTGGCCCTCAAGGCGACCGCCGAGCGGCTGGCGTCCGATCTGGCCGCGGCCGGCGCCAAGGTCTCGGTGCGTGTGCTGTGGCCCTCGGCCCAACGGACTTATCCGATGAACTGGAAGGAATGGACCGCCGAGGACAGCGAGGTCCACGCCGGCATCCTCGACGGCCGCTACGTCGGCCTGCGCGTGCAGGGCAAGAATCAGCACGGCACCATGCGCCGCGACAGCACCGGCCAGATGGCCTTCTACTCGCACTTCACCGGGGCGGCGACACACGTCTACTACCGCGATCTCATCCTCCTCGGGCGCGGCGACCTCGACAACGGCCCGATGCTCGACCTGATCGGCGGCCGCTGGCGCATGCTGCCGCGCAATCCTTCGCCCAGTTTCCCGGCCGACGGACGCGGGCTGCTGGCCTACGCCTGGGCGCCCTTCCACTACGGCCACGACGCCGTGGTCGCCTACGGCCAGGACGCCGCCGGGCTCGACCGGGCGGTCGCCGCCCTGGTCGGTCTTGCGAAGTCCGCAACCGCCCCGGTTCCGCCGCCGACGCCGGTGTGGGGCCGCGGCAATCGCGAGTATGGGCAGACCTACGCCGCCCTCGGACTCCCGGTTGCCGGCGGCCAGACGCAGACCGTGACAGGCGGCGACCGCCTCGCCGCCAGCCTGCTGCCCGCGATGCACAGCCTGGATGTCCGCGAAGCCTGCCTCGACGCGGAGCGTCTGCTCGCGCGTTTCGACAACCGCCTCGATGCCAAGGGACCCGTGTTCGCGGCCGTCAACCTGAGTGACGGCACCGCGAAACGCTTCAACCCGGTCTCCGGCACCGCCCGCGCGGGCGGCCTCGACCGGTTGGCGCGCAGCCTCGGGCGCGAAGCGTGGGCCGCGCGCTTGATGCTGGCCGTCGGCGACGATAGCATTGTGCCCGTGGACCGCGGCGTCGCGCGCGTGGATGCACGGGGTGTCACGCGCTGGTTCTTCGACCCCTTCCCGACTGCCGCCACGCTCGGCGAAGCCCAGTACCCGCGCCGCTGCCAGGCCATGACCCTGACTCCCGACGGGAAGTCCCTGCTGGCCACGTTCTACGACCTCGGCTCGGGCGGCGGCTACGGCCCGCGCCTGCGCATGTTCAACCAGGGCGCCACCGTCCTCCTCGACGCCGAGAACGGCAAGGAACTCGGCCGCGCCCCTGGCTTCCTGGCCTCGTTCATGGCCGTGGCCGACGACGGCGCCCGCTGGCTGCTCGTGGACAACGTGGTCTTCGACGACCAGGGCCGTCACCTGTTCGCGCCCGAGGATGGAACGTGGTTTGCCGCCTTCCAGCGCGACGGCCGCGAGATCTGCCGTCTCCCCGCCACCGGCGTCGCCCGGCTGGCCGCCAGCCGCAACGGCAAACTGGCGGCGCTCTCCTACGACGACACCCGCAAGTACGTCTCGATTGTAGATGTCGAGAAGGGCGTCGAGCATCGGGTCGAGTACCCGCGCATGGATGTCGGGATGGCGGTGGCGCCCGACGGTGCCTTCGCCGTGATCGCCTACGCCGACGGCCTGCTGCGGAAGGTCGCCCCGAGCGGCGAAACCATCGCCGAGTTCCGCCTGCCCGCGCCCGCGGCGCCGGTGGTTGATGCGGGCGGACGGATCCTCGCCTGCGGCAGTGACGGAGTCGTGCGCGTGGTCGGCGAGCCGCCGCGCGAAATCCCCTTCGGCGACGCACCTGTCGAAATCCTCGACCTGCCCGAGCAGACCCCGCCGCCGGGGCTGGTGCGCGCCGACACCCTGGCCCCCCGCGCCCTCCCCGCCCCACTCGAAACCGCGCCGCTGCCCAGACCCGCCGGCCTCGCCGAGACCCTTGAACTCAACGGCACGCACAAGCTGACCCTCGCGACGCCGGCCGAACTCGGCCCGCTCGATGTCATCCTGCTCAGCTTCCGCTGCCAGTTGCGGAGTCCGCAGGACAAGCTGACGGCGACGGTTGCGTACGCCGACCGCACGGCCACGTACATCTTCCCCTACACGGCGGAGGCGGCGGCCGTCAGCGTGCCAGTCCGCCCTCGCGGCGGACAGAGCGTCGAGGTCTCGCTGACCTCGGTGGGCGGCGCGGCTCTGACGGGCATCGGCCTGCAGCGGCTCAACCTGCACGGTTTCACGAATGCCGCGGCCACCGCGGTCGGCAGGGCCGGTGCCAATCCGCAGGCGCCGAAGGTCATGGTGCCCAACGTGCACGGGGCGCTCGGCGACCCCCGCGTCGAGCAGATGGCCTACGGCTTCCCCGACAAGGGCGAGTTCCCCCTGCCGCCGGACGTCAAGCCGCCCGTGCACACCGACGCCTTCAGCTACTTCGACGGCGACGTGCTCGCCGGCACGCCGCTCTACCCGACCGTACGGCCCGGGAAGGCCCCGTGGGATCCGCCGCAGGCCCTGGCCACGTTGCGCAGCGCCCAGGTGGTGCTGGATTTCGCCAGGCCGGTGACCGTCGCCGCGGTCGGTGTCTGGGAGCATCCCTCTGACGCGCCGGTCAGCGCCTTCGCCGTCGAGTACTGCGGTGGCGCGAGCGAAGCCGGCCTGACGCGCGAGCTGACCGGCGACTGGAAGCTGGCTTTCGAGGCGCGCGGGAACCGCGACTACTATCACGTCCACCCCTTTGCCAAGCCGCTCACGGGCAAGGTCTGGCGCTACACCGTGCTCGACACCCCGTCGGCCATCCAGCGGTTGGCCGAGCTGGAACTCTACCAGTCGCTCGTCGACAGCCTCGAGACGGAACTCGGCGAACCCGATACGCCCGCGGACGACTTCGGGCTGTAGGAGGTCAGGCGCGCGCCTGCGCAGGCCTAGGCAGGCAAGGAGAGGCCAGGGGCGGGCGTGGGTATTGACTTTTCGCGCAGGGCGGCGTATCTTGATTCGGTACTGCGATGAGGACGTATCGAAATTCCTTGGCCGCGGCGGAAGCCGGCAACCGTGTCGGTGCTTGCGCAGGAAGTTGGCCTCGACATGCATTCGCGTGCGGTGTCCCGCATCGTCCTGAACCCCCAACCCGTAGGAGTCCCGACCGATGAGTAGACGACACGCCCCTTGGCACCGACTCGGAACCCTGGCCCTGACGGTCTGCCTCGCCGCCACAGCGCTGAGCAGCCTGGCGGCGACCTACACGTGGGATCCCAACGGCAGCGGCGCCGACACCGGCGGCGCCGGGACGTGGGACGCATCGAGCGCCTCGTGGTATGACGGCAGCAACTGGATCGCCTGGCCCAACGACACGCCGAATGCCGACAAGGCGGTCCTCGGCGGCACGGCCGGCACAGTGACGGTCGCGGCGGGCACCACGATCTACGTGAACAATGTCAACCTGGCGACGGCGGCCGGTTACGTCCTGAGCGGCGGCGATGCGACGTCGGTGCTCGCTTTTGACGGCATCAGCCCGAAGATTGACGGAGCAACAACCAACGCGGCGTGCAGCTTCAGCAACCTGCTGATTGACACCGGCCCGGGGCTGCTGATCACCCAGAACGGCAACAGCAACTCCTTCAACCTCAACGCCGGCGCGGCCTTCACCGGCACCGGCAAGGTTTCTGTCAGCGCATCGGGGTACGGCATGGGGATGAACCTGAACGCCGCCGAACCCAGTTTCGTCGGCGGTTTTGACGTGGCGAGACCCATCACGACCTACCGCAGCACAACGCTCAACGCCACGGTGGCGGACTCGCTGGGACAGGGGGCGACGACGGTGGGCACGGGCGGCGGCGCCGCCATCCTGAGCTACGTGTTCGGCGCGCAGACGCCGGGCGGCGCCGGCGACGGCGGGCCCGCGGGGGTAACGGCGGTCTCCAACGGGGTGGTCTCGCTGTCCGGAACCTGGAGCACGTCAAAGGATCGTTTCACCATCGAGGCCAACAGCCTGATCCGGGGCAGCTCGGCGCGGCTGGCCAGCCTGACTCGCGTCGGCGCGTTCACCGATTACGCCTCGCCGGCCGGCCCGGAGATCATCCTCAACTCGGGGGCGGTGGTGGTCAACACGGACGGGGCCGCCCCGACCAATACCATTCAGAGTCTCGGGACGACTCATGACCTGCTGTACGGCCTCTACGGGACAATGAACTCCGCGGGCTTTGCGCTGACCTTGGGCGGCGGCACGCCATGGGCCGGGCTGGGCAAGAATGCCAACGGCGACTATACGGACGCGACGCTCCAGCAGGGCACCGTCACGATCAACGATGCCGGCGGAACTGTCGGCGAAATCACCCTGCGCTCGAACGGCGTGAACTACAACTAGGCAGGCTACGGACCGGACACCGCGCCACCGAGCGTCATGAACAGCCTGACTCTTGGCAACGGCGCCAACTGCCCGACCTTCCAACTGGCCCCAGGCTCGGCCAAGGTCAACGCCCGCGTTGTTGGCACCAACGGCCTCGGCAACGTCAACCTGAACAGTTCGGCGGCCGGGACGAAGTTCTCCGGCGCTCTTGCCAAGTTCATCGTCGGCGGCAGCGAGCGCGGGACGTTGCAGCTTCAGCAGGCCAACGCCACCGGGGGCGTCCCGATCGATGTCGAAAACAATGGCCGTCTCTACGTGGCCAATACGTCGGGCATGGACTCGGCCACGACGATCAAGACCGGCGGGCGCCTCTACGTGGATCGGGTGTTCAACGCGACGGGTGCCCTGGCGGTCGAGGGCGGGGGACTGCTTTATCTCACCGTCGCCAACGGCATGACCGGCACCCAGAACGGCGTCTCGGTCGCCTCCGCCGTGCAGGCTGGCGGCATCGTGCAAGTTCCTCAAAGCGTGAACGACCCCGCCAACCTCGGGGCGACGCAGCCTGGGGCGATCATCGAAGTCCAATGCGCCGGCAACAACGGTCAGTCGCTGGGCGGATTTGCGGCGACCGGCCAGATTCTCGCGCACAGTCCGGAGGGCTACAACGCGCAGGCCGGGTTCATCTCGAACTCGGGGACGGGGGGGATTTCCGGAACGCTCCAGATTGTGGCGGCCTCGACGGGCACCTACCCCCACTCGCAGGGCAGCCCCTTTGACATCCGTGAGGACTTCGCGGCCGGCTCCGACGTCACGGTCGGCCCGGCCACGGCAGGCTTGACGATCCGCGGCTATGAGCAGAACGGGCCGGTGCAGTTCAGCAACAGTGCCAATGCGATGAGCGCCATCCACATCGGGGGCGCCGGCGTGAACGGCGCGGCCATGCTGCGCGTGCCAGACCCCGGTTCGGTCAACGGCAATGCCGGCAGCCCGGCCACCATCCACTTCCTGTGCGCCGACGGCGGCATACTCGAGATTGCGGGTGGGGCAACCGGCATGACATTCTACAACCCCATCAGCGTCCCGGCCGGCAAGCTGGGCGGTGTGGCGTCGCGGCTGTGGGGAGGCCCGCGCACGATCACCGTGGCGGGGCCGGTGACGCTGGGCGACGGCTCGACGTTCGGCCTGCAGAGCAGCGTCCACGGCCCCAACGATTCGACCACCATCAACTATGACCGCGTCGCCGTGGACGCCGGCGCGGCCGCCACCGTGCGCTTCTCGCACGTGCGGCGGACGACCACGATCGGCGACTTGGCGATCCCCGCCGGCTCGACGGTCACGGCCACCGGCACGGTCAACAGCGGCGGCGAGGTCACCACGCTCGCCCTGGCCACCCCACAGGCCAACCTGCACGGCACACTCGAACTGACCTTCGGCCGCCTGAGCCTGCCAAACGCCGGCACGTTGACCGATGGCACCCTGATGTGGTCCGGCGGCGCCCTCGCCCTGACCACCAACTCCCTCACCGGCACCACCAAGTTCGGCTACAACAACGGCAACCAGAATGCGCTGACGACGCTCCAGGACTACACCGGCGGGACGATCTTCAAGTCAGGTGTGGTCACCTTCACCAACGACAACCAGCTCGGCGGCGCCACCGCGCCCCTGATCTTCGACGGCGGCACGCTGCGCGTCAATACCAGCGGCGCCTACGCGACCAGCCGCGGCGTCACCCTCGAAAGCCCCGGCGGTACGCTCGACACCAACGGCAAGGCCACCACGTTCTCCGGGACGGTCGAAGGCGGCGGCGGCCTGACCAAGGCCGGCGCGGGCGACCTCACGCTCGGTGTGGCCAACACCTTCTCGGGCGACACCCGGGTCAGCGGCGGGACGCTCACGCTCGGCGACAGCCTGGCCTTGCAGAACAGCACGCTCGACTACAACAACTACGGCGGAACGGTGAGCTTCGGCAGCCTCGGCGACGCCATTCTCGGCGGACTCGAGGGCGGACAGAATCTCGCCCTGCCTACGGGCTTCACGCTGACCGTCGGCAACAACGATCAGGACACCCTCTGCAGCGGACAGATCAGCGGCAACGACGCCACGCTGACCAAGACAGGCTCCGGCATGCTCACCCTCGCCGGCGCCAACACCTACAGCGGCTTGACCCAGGTGGACGACGGGACCCTGCGCGTGACCGGCACGGTCGCCGGCAGCCCGATAGTCGCAATCAGCGGCGGCGCCATCCTCGACGGCACCGGAACGTTGAGCGGCATGCTCGGCGGCGACGGCCTGGTCTCCCCCGGCACCAGCCCGGGGATTCTCACCGCCTTGGCCGTCGAGCCGAGCGATGGCCTGGCGTTCGCCTTCGAGTTCACGGCGCCCGGCTCGCCCGACTACGGCAATGCGGCGGCCAGCGTCAACGACGTCCTCCGCCTGACCGGGGCGCCGCCCTTTGCCGGCGCGCTGGGCGGCGACAATGAGGTCAGTGTCTACTTCGACGTTGAGAGCCTGCTGGGCGGCGACACTTTCCGCGGCGCCTGGTATGCCGACCAAGCCGACCCTCTGGCCTTCATCGCCGGCGCCGGCTACCAGTTCTACGTGGCCGACCCCGCCGGGGGCACGGTCTTCAACGGGGTGAACTACATGACGCTGGCGGAGAAGTACCCGACGGGTGTATTCGGAGTGACGACGCTGGCCGAGGAGGCCGACTTCGGCGGCGGTCTGGTCAACGGCTGGGTGACGCAGTTCACCTTCGGCGAAGTCGTCATCCCCGAGCCGGGAACCGTCGCCCTCCTGGCGGTGGCGGGGCTGCTCGCCGTGCGGCGGCGGCGGCGGCGGTAGGAATGCGGAAGGCGGAAGGCGGAACGCGGAATGCGGTGACCTGTGACCGGTGACCGGTGACCAGCAGACCGTGGGTCGTGGATTGTGGGTCGTGGGTCGTGGATCCTGGAGCTGGAGGACTCCGCCGGTGAGGTCTGGAACCGGTAATCGCTGACCCGTGACCGCTGACCCGTGGTCGGTGATCGGCAACCTGACACCTACGGCCACGCCTCGTTGCAGACATGCTGCGCCGAGGGTCTGCCTTGATCGAGCGGTTCTCCGGCCAGGCAGCCCAGAGTCCCACGGCGGGACAAAGGCAGGCGCCGATGAAGTTCTCCCTCATCGAACTGCTGGTCGTTCTGGCGGTCATCGCCATCCTGGCGTCGGTGCTGCTTCCGGGGCTGCGGCAGACCCGTGAGCAGGGGCGACGAACCTTCTGCGCGTCCAACCTGCAGGAGTTGGCCACGGCCGCACACATCCACGCCGGCAATAAGGACGGCTGGCTTCCGCAGACCTACCATCTGCACAACAGCCTCATGGGCGCGCCGACGTTCTGGGATGCGGACTCGGATCCCGCCAAGGACGGGCTCGACACGGGCTGGGCCAGCGCGGCAACCTCGCTCTACCCCAGCTGGGATCAATGGAAGCGCAACGGCACGCCCTGGAGCGCCTGGCAGGAGAACGGCGCGACGCTGGGCCTGCTCGCCTGCCCGAGCGCCACCCGGCGCAATCTGTGGGG
>MVZH01000024.1 GCA_002068325.1 Lentisphaerae bacterium ADurb.BinA184
CCGTGTCCGCCAAGTCGAACCCAATGACGCTGTCCGCCAGGCATGACCCGGACGGCACGGAGGCCGTCCCTCCAGGCGTGCCAGGTTGCGTGCCCATGGAGGGCGGACCTCCGTGTCCGCCAAGTCGAACCCAATGACGCTGTCCGCCAGGCATGACCCGGACGGCACGGAGGCCGTCCCTCCAGCGCGGCAGGCAGGCGGCGTCCGTCCCTTCAGCGACCGTCCAACTGCGCACCGCCTGTCTGCCCGCTCGCGCGCCGGGTTGCCTTTGCCGCGCGGGACACCTATGGTAAGCGCCTTGCGGACGGGGCCGCGTGCCGAGCCAAGGAGCCAGACGGCATGACCACGCGCGAGTTCATCCAGGCGGTGGACAACCACCCGCGGATACTGATCGCGGTCTTTGTCGCGTTGCCCCTGCTGGCGTGGGTGTGCGGGCGGATTCATGGCAAGGGGAGGGCGGCCGGGACGCCTTGGCGGTACGTCTATTCCGTGCTGGTGTACGCCGCCTGCATCCCGGGGCTGTTCGCGGCCGTGCTGACCGCCTACGCGCTGTTCTTCACCCGCGAGAACCTGCTCGACGCCAGCCTGCTGGTGTATGCTCTGCCCATCGTGTCCATGATTGTCACGCTCGTGGCGATCCGGAGGAATATCCCCTTCGAGGCCGTCCCGGGGTTCGACCGGCTGTCCGGGCTGATGATGATGATCGGGCTCAGCTTCGCCGTGGCCCTGGCCATCGACAAGACGCGCATCTGGATCTGGTTCGGCGGCTCCATCCAGCGGCTGCTCCTGCTGGCAGCCGGGGTCTTCGCCCTGCTGAAGTGGGGCTTCTACATGCTGTTCCGCGGCCGGGACGAACCGCCCCGCCGGATGCCGGGGCTGCCGTTGACGTCGGCCGAGGAAGACACCAAACCAACCGGCTACGACCGAGCAAGGAAGGGCTGAAGCATGGCGTTCACTCTGGCGATCGGCGACCGCGCCCCCGACTTCGAACTCCCCGCCACCGACGGCAAGACCTATGGCCTGGCGGACTTTGCCACGGCGAAGGCGCTGGTCGTGTTCTTCACCTGCAACCATTGTCCCTACGTGACCGGCTCCGATGAAGTCACGCGGCGCACGGCGGAGCGCTTCGCCGCGCAGGGGGTCCGCTTCGTCGGCATCAACGCGAACAGCCCGAACACGTATGCCGAGGACGGCTTCCCCCACATGGTCGAACGCATGAAGCGGCACCGCTTCCCCTGGGTTTACCTGCACGACCGCAGCCAGGACGTGGCCCGGGCCTACGGCGCGTTGCGGACTCCGCATTTCTACGTCTTCGACGCTGCGCGGCGGCTGGTCTACACCGGGCGCGGGGTGGACAACCCGCGCGAGGCGGCGAAGGCCAAGGTCAACGACCTCGAACGGGCGCTGTCGGAGCACCTGGCCGGCAAGCCGGTCAGTGTGCCGCTGACCAACCCGATCGGCTGCAACGTGAAGTGGGACGGCCAGGACGCGCACTGGATGCCGGCCGACGCCTGCGACCTGGTGTGAACGCGCGCAGCTCCTCACCTCAACGACGCGAAGACTCGAAGGCAAGCCGTCGCAGAACCAGGGCAGGCCGCCATGCAGTACGTTGCGCTGGGCAAGGATGGGCCGCGGATCTCACGCCTGAGCATGGGGTGCGGCCGGCTCCCCGACGACGATGACGCCTCGACGGAGCTGATCCGCCGCGCGGTCGCCGCCGGCATCAACTTCTTAGAGACGGCGACGTTCTACTGCAACAACCGCTGCCTGGAGAAGACCGGCCTCGGGATCAAAGGCCTGCGCGACCGCGTGATGGTGCAGGTGAAGGTCGGCACCGAGTGGGAGGCGACGGCGGACAGCTTCCGCCGCGAGATGGAGAGCCAGTTCGCGCGTCTCGGCGTTGACCGCGCGGACTTCTTCCAGTTCGGCTGGCTGGCGTGGGAGCGGATGCCGGTGGTGCTGAAACGGGGGGGGCCGCTGGAAGGGGTGCGCCGGTTCCAGGACGAGGGATTGGTCAAGCATGTCGGCTTCACGGGGCACGACACGCCGGAGAACTTCATCAAGATCCTCGAAACCGGGCTGTTCGGGAGCATAACGGTCTCGTACAACCTTCTGAACCGGGCGTACGAGCGGACCATCGAGCGGGCGGGCGAACTGGGTGTCGGGGTGATCGTGATGAACCCGGTGGGCGGCGGCATGCTGGCGGCGCCGAGCGAGACGCTACGACGGCTGGTCCCCGGCGGCGCCCGCACCACGGCCGCGGCCGCTCTGCGCTTCGTGCTGGCCAACCCCGGCGTGACAACCGCCTGCTCCGGCATGGGCAGCCTCGAACAGCTCGCCGAAAACCTGGCCACGGCCGATGACACCGGCGACCTGACGGCCGCGGAGCACGAACGCATGCGCGGCATCCTTGACGAGTACCGCGCCCTCGGGGAATCGTTCTGCACCGGCTGCAAGTATTGCATGCCCTGCCCGCACGGGCTGGACATCCCGGCCAGCTTCCACCTCTACAACTACCACAAGGTCTACGGTTTCACCGAGTGGGCGAAGGGGCAGTACGCGGCGATGAAAGCCGAATGCCGGGCCGACCGCTGCACCCGCTGCGGCGATTGCGAGGCGAAGTGCCCGCAGAAGGTGCCCATCCGCGAGCAGCTGGCCGCGGTCGCCGCACAGTTCGCCTGAGCGACCGGCCGGCTGGCCGCCGCCGGCAGCAAGGGCCCGCGCGGCGGCCACCCGCTGCGGCCTCCGGATGCCCCGGCCGGAGAAGCTTGCGGCTTCGGGAATGTGGTGCTACGGTTCGGGTGGTATTGTTCACGGAGGTGCATGTCATGGCAGAGATGACACGCGGGCAGTGTGAGGGCCGCGGGATCCCGCGTCGGGATGGCGGCCGATGGGCTTGGTGTGCGGTCGCGGCGGCGCTGCTGCTCGCGGCGTCGGCGTACGCGGCCGAACGGCACGTCGGCGCCGGACAGCCGTACACCAGCATCCAGTCGGCCATTGACGACTCGGCCCCCGGCGACACCGTGACCGTGCATGCCGGCACCTACACCGAGCCTCAGATTGTGATCAACAGAAGCGTGACCGTGCGGGCAGCGCCGGGCGAGGCCCGTCCCCACCTCGCGGGGAATGTGACCAGCCACAACTCCGCGGTGGTCTCCGTAACGGCGGCCGGCGCCGTCTTCTCAGGGGTCGAGGTGACGAACGAGTACGTCTCCGATTTCCCGAATGCCTATCCGGCACCGACCACCGGCCGCGCCACGGGTTACCTTGTCTACGTTGACGCCACGGCCGCTTCGGTGACCATAGACGATTGTGTCCTGCACCATGGCCGGCACGGCATCTACGCCGGCGGCGATGACGTCACCATCACGCACTGCGACATCCACGATTTCACCCAGGAGGGGATTTGGCTGGCCGGGCCCGGCGCCTGCACGGTCAAGGCCAACTGGATCCATGACACCAGCTGGTTCGACCTGCGCCCTGCGAACATCTCCAGTGGACAGGTGTTCGGCATTCTCCTGGACAGTCCAAGGGCCAGCACCGGGACCAGTGAGGTGTCGTTCAACTACATCAGCGGGACACGGTCCGCGATCACCTACCGCGCCCGCGGGGACGCCCCGGCCTCGTACCCCGCCTCGACCCTGATCCTGGCCCACAATACCATTGATGGCAACCTGGACACCGTGACCGACCTCGGCCCCCCCCTCCGCGGCTTCAACGCGCGCGGCGAATACGCCTACAACACGATCGGAATCTCAATCTTCCGCAACGAAGTGGACACGGTCACCTTCAATGCCGCCGACATCGTCATCCGCGACAACCTGATCGCCAACTGCGCGTGGTACGGCTTGTACGCCGGCGAAGGCGCCCACTTCGACCTCGTCGGCGATCTTCCCGTCACCAGGTCCCTCTTCTGGAACAACTACTGGAATGACGCGTACTGGCCGGGGACGAAGTATCCCGAGGAATGGCCGGGCGCCCGCGGCGAGGTCGGCTGGTCCGGCTACGGCGCGGACTTCCTGCTGGCCAGTTCGCTGGTCGCCGACCCGCAGTTCATCGCCGCCAGTCCCCTCGATCCCGAGATCTTCTACTCGCTGGCCTTTACCTCCCCGGCCTACAAGACGGCGTCCGACGGCCTCAACATCGGGGCCTGGCAGGACTTCATCATCCCCGAACCCGCTACCGGTGCCCTCCTGCTGGCCACGGCCACCCTCCTCGCGCGGCGTCGGCGGCCAGGGGCGGCGTAAGTCGCCCCGCCTCACTTTCCCAAGCGCACGGTATGGCACCCCGCCTCCGCGCACGAACGCACTTCGGCGCGGCAGGCCCGACGCGACACCCAGCAGGCGAACCAGACTCGCACCGCAGCGTATGCGAAGGCGTAGGCTGCCCGCACTACCCCCGGCGGGCACGCCGTGCGAACGGGCACGGGCCGGCCAGCTCGCAACGGCCGCACTCCGGTCGCCGCGCCTTGCAGATGTAGCGCCCGTGGAAGATGAACCGGTGGCTGAGCAGGATCCAGTCGGCGTCGGGGAAGCGCCGCATGAGATCCTGCTCGATCTTGACCGGATCGGCGGCGCGGGTCAGCCCCAGCCTCTGCGCCACCCGGCCGACATGGGTGTCCACGACAACTCCCGAGCGCTGCCCGAAGGCATTGCCCAGGATGACGTTGGCGGTCTTCCTGCCGATGCCGGGCAGCGCCGTGAGTTCCTCCATGGTGCGCGGAACCTCGCCGCCATGGCGCCCGATCAGGCCCTGCATGATGCCGCGGAGACTCTTGGCCTTCTGCCGGAAGAAACCGGTCGGCCGGATGTCGGCCTCAAGTTCCTCTGCGGGCACGGCCAGGTAGTCGGCCGGGCACCGGTACTTCCGGAACAAGGCTTTGGTGACCTGGTTCACGCGCACGTCGGTGCACTGGGCCGAGAGCACCGTGGCCACGGTCAGCTCGAGGGGGTTCGCGAAGTCCAGCTCGATGCGGGCGCCGGGGTGCATCCGAGCCAGAGCCTCGACGACCGTTGCTCCCGCGAGGGAGGCCGGGGAAGGACGTGTGGGGGGCATGGGGAAGTCCAGGTTCTCGCGCGCGGACCGGTGGTTTCAGGTGTCAGGTGTCAACGTGTCGAGGGCGGAGGTCCGTCGCCGGGGCGGGCCCGCGGCCGCCAGGCCGCCAGGCCACCGGCCGATGCCCCGCGCCCGGTCGCCGCCGCCGGCTGAGGGGGGATCCAGGGCCCGTGCCGCTCATGGCTGCTCCACGTCGTCCGGGGCGTCCGTCCCTCCGCCAGCCTCGTCATCCTCGCCCTCGGCCGCGTCGCCGCCCTTCTGGCCGAGCTCCTCGCGCTGGCGGCGGATGCGTTCGGTCATGTTGAGTTCGGCCGCGAGACGGCGCTCCTCGCTGAGCTCCTCGTCGTCCTCGGCCGCCGGGGCAAGGTCGGCCTCGGGCAGGTCGAGAACCTTGCTGACGCCGCTGACCTCGTCGTCCTCGCGCAGCCGCATGCCCTGCACGCCCTGCGAACTGCGCCCGATGGGACGGATGTCGTTGGTCGAGATGCGCACCATCTTGCCCTTGACCGAGCTGATGAGGATGTCCTCGCCGCCGGTCAGCGGCAGGGCATTCACGACCCGGTCGCCCTTGCGCAGCCGGATGCTGATCACGCCGCGGCCGCCGCGGTGGGTCAGGCGGTAGCCGCCGCCGATGTCCTTGTCGTACTCGGCGACGCCGGTGCCTAGGCGGGTGCGCTTGATCATCCCCCGGGCACTGACCACCAGCAGCTCGGCCGTGGGGTCAATGACCGTCATGGCCACGACCTTCGACGTGGGCTTGCCGTCGCCGTCGCGCAGCTCCATGCCGCGTACGCCGCGGGTGGCCCGTCCCAGTTCCCGGCACTCGCGCTCGTGGAAACGTACCGCCATGCCGTCCTCGCTGGACAGGAGGATCTCCTGGGTGCCGTCGGTCAGCTGGGCATCAATGAGGTCGTCGCCCTCGTCCAGCACGATGGCGATGATCCCTTTGCGGCGCAGGTTGCGGAACTGCCGCAACTCGGTCTTCTTGACCGTGCCGTTGGCGGTGGCCATGATCACGTACCGCTCCGGTACGTCCACCTCTCCGACCGCGATCATGGCGCGCACCACCTCGCCCTCCGCCAGGTCAATGAGGTTGACCAGCGCCTTGCCCCGGCCCTGCCGCACCCCCTCGGGGATCTCGTAGCCCTTCAGCCAGTGCATGCGGCCGCGGTTGGTGAAGAACAGCAGGTAGTCGTGCGTGCACAGCGTCAGCAGGTGCTCGACGTGATCCTCCTCCTTGGTCTCCATGCCAAGCACGCCCGTCCCGCCGCGGTTCTGCGTGCGGTAGGTGTCCGCCGGCACCCGTTTGATGTAGCCGCCGGCCGAGACCGTGACTACACACACGCCCTTCTCAATCAAGTCCTCGACGTCCAGCTCCTTCTCCGAAGGCAGGATCTCGGTGCGCCGCGGCTGGGCATACTTCACGCGGACTTCGAGCAGTTCCTGCTTGACCACCGCCATGCGCAGGCTGCGGCTGGCCAACAGCTCCTTCAGATAGGTGATGCGCTTCAGCAACTCGTCATACTCGGCCTGCAGCTGCTCGGCGGCCAGGGCGACAAGCTGGTGCAGGCGCATCTCCAGGATGGCGGCCACTTGGCGGTCGCTCAGGCTGAAGCGTTCCATCAGCCGGGCCGCGGCCTCCTCCCGCGTGCGCGATGACCGGATGATGGCCACGACCTCATCAATGTGGGCCACGGCGATGAGCAGGCCGGCGAGGATGTGGGCGCGCTCCTCGGCCTTGTCCAGGTCGAACTGGGCGCGGCGGGTGATGACTTCGAGGCGGTGGTCAATGTAGGCCTGCAGGAGCTGACGCAGGTTCAGCGTCCGCGGGCGGTTCTTGTCCACCACCAGAAACTGGCAGCCGTAGGTGGTCTCGAGGGCCGTGTTCTTGTAGAGCTGGTTGAGCACCACGCTGGCCATCGCCGCCTTCTTGATGTCAATGACGATGCGGATGCCGGCGCGGCTGCTGGACTCGTCGCTGATCGCCGAGATGCCGAGGATGCGCTTGTCCTGCACCAGCTCCGCGATCGCGGTGACCAGGCGCTCCTTGTTCAACGAGAACGGGATCTCGCTGATGATGATCCGCTCCCGGTCGTCCTTCTCCTCGATCACCGCCTTGCCCCGGATGCGTAGGCTGCCGTGCCCGGTCTCGTAGAGCCGGATGATGGGGTTGATGCCGACGATCGCCGCCCCGGTCGGGAAGTCCGGCCCCGGCAGCACCTGCATCAGCTCACGCACCGTGGCGGCGGGGTTGTCAATCAGTCTCACCGTCGCGTCAATCACCTCGGCCAGGTTGTGCGGCGGGATGTTGGTGGCCATGCCGACCCCGATGCCGGTGCTGCCGTTGACCAGCAGGTTGGGGAAGCGCGCCGGCAGCACGACCGGCTCCATGTTCTTCTCGTCGAAGGTCGGCCGCATGTCCACGGTGTCGCGGTCCAGGTCGGCCAGCAGTTCCTCGGCCAGCCGCTCCATGCGGCACTCGGTGTAGCGGTAGGCGGCGGGCGGGTCGCCGTCAATCGAACCGAAGTTGCCCTGCCCGTCAACCAGCGGGTGGCGCATCGAAAAGTCCTGCGCCATGCGCACCAGCGTGTCGTAGGCCGCCTGGTCGCCGTGCGGGTGGTAGTTGCCGATCACCTCGCCGACGACCTTGGCGCACTTGCTGTAGGGATGCCCCTTGGTCAGGCCCAGCTGCTGCATCGCGTACAGAATGCGCCGATGCACCGGCTTGAGCCCGTCACGCACGTCGGGGATGGCGCGCCCGACGTTCACACTCAGCGAGTACTGCAGGTACGCGCCGTGCATGATCTCTTCAATGTTGGCCGGCAGGTCGTTCTGGCTGATCTTGGTGTCCAAGTCGTCTCTCCTGGAGGATCGCCCGCGCCCGGACGATCCCCCGCATGCGATGAAAACCAACTGTGCCGGGGCGAGGATGCTCTCCTGACCCCGACCGCGCCGTCGCGCGCCGCCGCCGCGGGCCAGCGCCGCCCGCCCTGCGGCCGCCGCACACCGGGCCGCCTAGATATCCAGGTTCTCCATGGTCGGGGCGAAGCGCTCGATGTAGTCGCGGCGCGGCTCGACCTCCTCGCCCATCAGCAGCGTGAACATGCGCTCCGCCTCGACGGCGTCCTCCATCGCCACCCGCAGCATCTTGCGCCGCTCAGGATCCATGGTCGTCTCCCAGAGCTGATCGGGGTTCATCTCGCCAAGCCCCTTGTAGCGCTGGATCTGCATGCCCTGCCGGCCAATCGCACGGATGGTCTCGTACATCTCCACCAGGCAGGTGACCGACTGGGTCTCGTCCTTCTGCCGAATCTCCACCAGCGGGGCCTCGCCGCCGAACAACGTCTCGACACCCAGGCCGAACGCCTTCAGCTTGGCGTGGACGTCCCGCAGGGCCGTGGCTTCGTAGACGGGAATCACATCAATGCCGGGGTGCAGGCTGCGCGGCGGCTCCTCGGACGGCCCCGCCCCGGAGCGGCCCCGCCGCCCCTGCGGTCCCCGCATTCTCCGCCCGCGCCCCGCCCGGGCCTGACAACCCGGCCTCCCCCGGCCCACCCCCGCCCACCTCCTCCTCGCCGCCGGCGTCCTCCGCCCCCGACGGCACACGGTCCGCGGACGCCACGCTGACCGGAATCAGCCGCGCCTCCGCCGCCTCGATCACCTCCGCCTCCTCGTCGTCCGTGTAGACGTAATGCTCGGACACCGTGCCGTCGTTCTCCCGCACCGTGATGATCGTGATCGGAAACGCCCCCGTCTCCGGATGCTGGCGGCTCAGGTAGGTCTCGGGCTTGACCCCGTGCCGCGCCAGCCCGGCGGTGATGCGCTGCGTCTCCCGGATCAGCCCGATGATCTTCAGCAACGTCTCGCGGTCGACCGGGCCGTCGCCCACCCGCACCACCTCAACCTCGTCAAGCGCGAGTTCGAGCAGGATGCGATCCATCTCCTCGTCGTGCTCAACGTACTGCACGCGCTTGCGGCGGGTGACCTTGTACAGCGGCGGCTTGGCAATGTAGATGTAGCCGGCCTCGATCAGCGGCTTCATCTGCCGGAAGAACAGCGTCAGCAACAACGTGCGGATGTGCGACCCGTCAACGTCGGCATCGGTCATGATGATGATGCGGTGATAGCGCGCCTTGCCGACGTCGAACTCGTCGGTGCCGATGCCGCAGCCGATGGCCGTGATCAACGTCTGGATCTCCCGGTTGTTCAGCAACTTGTCGAGCCGGGCCTTCTCAACGTTGAGCACCTTCCCGCGCAACGGCAGGATCGCCTGGAACTGACTGTTGCGGCCCTGCTTGGCGGAGCCGCCGGCGCTGTTGCCCTCGACCACGTACAGCTCCGACTTGGCCGGATCCTTCTCCGAACAGTCCGCCAGCTTGCCCGGCAACGACAGACCGTCCAGCACCGTCTTGCGACGCGCCAGCTCGCGCGCCTTGCGCGCCGCCTCCCGCGCCCGCGACGCCAGGAACGCCTTCTCCACCACCAGCCGAGCCTCCGCCGGATGCTCCTCGAAGTACTCGCCCAGGCCGTCGTTGACGATCGACTCGACAATCCCCCGCACCTCGCTGTTGCCCAGCTTGGTCTTGGTCTGACCCTCAAACTGGGGATCCGCAACCTTCACGCTGACCACCGCGCTCAACCCCTCGCGCACGTCGGTGCCCGACACCCCGTCCTCGTTGCGGAAGGCCGGCAACGTCTCCGCATACTTGTTGATCGTCCGCGTGATCGCCGCCTGAAAGCCGGTCAGGTGCGTCCCGCCCTCAATCGTGCCAATGTTGTTGGCGTAGCTGAGTATGCTCTCGTTGTAGCCGTCGTTGTACTGCAACGCCACCTCAGCCTCCATGCCCTCACGCTGGGCCTTGAGGCTGATGACTTGATGCAGAACCTGCTTGCCTTCGTTCAGATAGCGAACGAATTCGGCCAGCCCGCCAGCATAGCAGTACTCCTCGACCCGGTCCCCCGCCTCGCTGCGCTGGTCGGTCAACTTGATCCGGATGCCCGCATTCAGAAACGCCAGCTCGCGCAACCGCTTGGACAGGATCTCCCACTTGAACTCCGAGACCTCGAAAATCTCCCCGTCCGGCTTGAACGTCACCGTCGTGCCCGTGTCGGCCGCCGGCCGAATCTTTTTCAATGGCGTAACCGTCACCCCACGCTCAAACCGCATGTGGAACAGCCCGCCTTCACGCTTGACCTCCACCTCCATCCACTCGCTGAGCGCGTTCACGCACGACACGCCAACCCCGTGCAGACCCCCGGAAACCTTGTACGAGTTGTGGTCAAACTTGCCCCCCGCGTGCAACATCGTCAACGCCACCTCGACCGCCGGCTTGCCCTCGGTCGGGTGCATGCCGACCGGGATGCCGCGCCCGTCGTCAATCACGGTCAGGCTGTTGTCAACCCGGATGATGACCGAGATGGTCTTGCAGTACCCGGCCAAGGCCTCGTCAATGCTGTTGTCAACCACCTCGTAGACAAGGTGGTGGAAACCGCGCTCGCCGGTGTCGCCGATATACATGCTCGGCCGCTGACGGACAGCCTCCAACCCCTCGAGAACCGTGATCGCGTTCTCGTCGTAGCGGGGCGCCTGCCCCGCCGACGCGGCGGCGGGCGGGATGACGGGAACTGGTTGCTCCTCCATGGGAACCCTTCCATTCTCTTCTTTGCGGCTTCGCTACCTGCCGCGCGAGGTGAAACAACACCCATCGGCCAACCGACCCTAATCGCCCCCGCCCGGCCTGTCGGATAACCACCGGCACGGCGCGCCGCGGGGCAGGAAAACCCAGTCTGGCCCTTGTGATTGGATTACCATACTACCTTAATACTTCGCGCGCAACGCGCACGCGAGGGAAAAAATGCGCGCGTTCCCCATGATTTCCGTTTTGACGGCGATTCTGCGTGCAAAGTGGCTCTGCCCGCCCTGCCGGGGGATCGTACCCAAACGCAGGCTGACGGGCCTCTATGACCTCCGGCTCCCGGCCCGCCACCACACCCCCGCCCCGCCAACTGCGTGAAAACACCCGCCGTTTTCACGCACATCAGGATCGCGCGGGTCCACCGCCCTGCCAGGGTGCAGTGCGTGAAAACGCTGTCTTCGTCCACCTGCGCCCCCCCTGCAACGGGGACTGCACAGGAACCCGTCCGGGCGGCCCAACTGCGTGAAAACACCCGTCGTTTTCACGCACATCGGAACCGCACGGGGGCACCGCCCTGCCAGGGTGCAGTGCGTGAAAACGCTGTCTTCGTCCACCTGCGCCCCCCCCCGCAACGGGAACTGCACAGAAATCCGTCCGGGCGGCCCAACTGCGTGAAAACACCCGCTGTTTTCACGCACATCAGGATCGCGCGGGTCCACCGCCCTGCCAGGGTGCAGTGCGTGAAAACGCTCCCGTTTTCACGCACATACGGGGGTATGCCGGGGGGGCGGGAGTGGCGCGCGGCCTTCTCGGGGAGGAGGGGGAGGGGCAGGGGCAGGAGGAGGGGGACACGGGCAGCCGTCGGCAGAGGGAGCCTGAGGTGGTGAGGCGTGCCGGGGACAGGAGGGAAGCTGAGCAGGAACGAGGCACAGACGACAGTCGCGCCGCCGGCGGAATCCAGGCCCGCCGGCGGCGCCGTCGCACACGCACCGAACGAAGCGGTCGCCTGACTACTTGTCGAAGGCGGCGTCGAACTGCACGTTCGAGGGGGCGAAGTCAATTCGATGGACGAAGGCGGCGGCCTCACGGGCGCCGAACTCGCGTTCCATGCCGCAGTCTTCCCACTCGACGGAGAGCGGCCCGGTGTAGCCCATGTGGTTGAGCTGGCGGATGATCTCCTCGAAGTTGACGCCGCCGTGTCCGAGGCTGCGGAAGTCCCAGCCGCGTTCGGGGCGGCCGAAGTTCAGGTGGGAGGAGAGGATGCCGCTGCGGCCGTCGAGCTGCAGGGCGGCGTCCTTCATGTGGACGTGGTAGATGCGCTTGGGGAACTCCTGGAGGAACTTGACCGGGCAGACCATCTGCCAGTGCAGGTGGCTGGGGTCGAAGTTGAAGCCGAACTCGGGGCGGTTGCCGACCGCGTCGAGGGCGCGCTTCGCGGTGTAGATGTCGAAGGCGATCTCGGTTGGATGGACTTCGAGGGCGAAGCGGACCTTGCACTTCTCGAAGATGTCGAGGATGGGGTTCCACTTCTCGGCGAAGTCCTTGAAGCCCTGCTCGATCATGGCGTCGGAGACGGGCGGGAAGCTGTACAACATGTGCCAGATCGGGGAGCCGGTGAAGCCGCAGACCACGGGGACGCCGAGGTTCTGCGCCGCCCGGGCCGTGTTCTTCATCGCCTCGATGGCCCACTTGCGCTTCTTGTCGGCGTTGCCGGCGCAGGCGGCGGGGGCGAAGCCGTCCGAGCGGCTGTCGTTGTTGGGGTCGCAGACCAGCTGGCCGGCGAGGTGGTTGCTGATGGCCCAGCAGTCGAGTCCGGCCTTTTTCAGCAGGTCGCGCCTGCCCTTGCAGTAGGCCTTGTCGGTGGCGGCCTTGGCGACGTCCACGTGGTCGCCCCAGCAGGCCAGTTCGAGGCCGTCGTAGCCCCACGACTTGGCCTTTTTCGCCAAGGTGGCCAGCGGCAGGTCGGCCCATTGACCGGTGAACAGCGTGACGGGGCGTGCCATGGCGAGCGTCCTCCTGTTTCGTAAGGTTCCTGACGGTCTGCGCGCAACCGGCGCGGGCGAGCGGAACTGTAGCACGGTAGCGGGCGGAGACAAGCCAGGCTGTGCGGCCGGCGACGGCGTGGCCGGTCACGCCGCGCCGGACGGTGTTTCCGGGGCGGAGTCGCCGGCAGCCGCAGCGCGCCGCAGGTGGATGGCGGTCGCCACGGCGGTGGCGAGGGCGGCCAGATCCAGCCCGGTAGGCACGCCGCCCCGTCCGTCCGGCCACGAGACGCGCAGGGCAGCCGCGGTGACGAGGACGACCAGGGCGGTCGCCTTGACCGACGCCGGCAGCCGCGGCCAGCGGGACTTACCCAGAGCGGCAAAGCGCAGACTTGAACAGGACAGTGCCACAGCCACGGCTGCGACGGCGGCCGCCGCCGTGGGGTGGCCGTCGAACGCCAGGGCCGCCGTCCCCGTCACCCACGCCGCGATGCATGGCGCCAGCCCGACGCCGACGGGGCGCGCGAGGAGGAGCCGGACGCCCATGGCGACCGCGTAGATGCCCGCCAGCCACGGGCCGGCCGCCCCTCCGCCCGCCCACAGCACGCCGCCCACACCGAGGGCCAGCGCCGCCATCTCGCCCGCCGTGCCGAGGGAGCCTGTCGGATGCACGGCACGCTCGCCGAACACCTCGAAGACGTGCCCCGCGAGGGCCGCGGCCACGGCGGCCGCCGGCCAGCCGCGCCCGGCCAGCCAGAGCGCACTGCCGCCGCCGACCAGCTTGACTCCGAGAAGGAACCCCGCCCACACCCTGTCCCCGGCCACCTTGCCAAAGAGCGACAGGAAGGCCAGGCCGGTGGCGGCCACGGTGAGCGCGTACAGGAAGCCGTCCGGCAGGCGGGCCTCCGGGCAGAGGCCGCGGAGGGCCGCGAGGGCGACGACTCCGGTGATCAGCGCGGTCTTGGCCTTGCCGAAGCCGTTCGCCGCCTTGGAGCGGGTGAAGAAGCGCGAGAACTGCCCGAGGACGTCGGTGGCGGCCAGGGCCAGCACCCAAGGCATGGGCAGCACGGGCTGCGGCCCCCAGGCGAAGTAGACCAGCATCGGCAGGTAGAGGCACTTGTCGCTGAGGGGGTCGAGCCACTTGCCGGTTTCGGTGCCCAGGCCGCAGTGGCGGGCGATGGTGCCGTCGGTGAGGTCGGAGATCATCCACAGCGCATACCACAGCATGGCGGCGGTCGGCCATCCGGCGTGCCAGAGCGCCACGGTCGCGACGCCCATGGGGATGCGCAACAGGGAGAGGGTGTTGGGATGCAGGAGGCGGCGGCGCCTCACCCACTCGCGGCCGCCGGGGGAGCGGACCAGCCGGTGGATGCCGATGCGTTCGCCGGCCGCCAGGGCGGCGATGGCGGTCAGCAGGATGAAGAAATATGTCGCCGTCATGGCTGAGAAAAGCCTGCGGGGTGGCGAGGCGCGTCCCCGCCGGGCCGCGGGCCGGCGTCCTGCGCGGACGCGGGGGCCTGTTCAGTCGAGCGGCGGCTCGACGCGTGCCGCCTCCGCCCCGGTTGGAAGCTTCTTGATCACCTTTGCCAGGACGACGTGCCGGTCGTCGGCCTCCAGGATCTGGACATCGAACCCGGGCGAGACGAGGGTTTCGCCGGCGTGCGGGATCCGGCCGAGGGTGTAGACGACGAAGCCGCCCAGGGTCTCGTAGCCCTGATCCTCGGCGATGGCCAGCCCCATGGCCTCATTGAGGTCGCAGATCAGGGTGCGGGCGTCGGCGATCGTCTCGTTTTCGGCGACCTGCCGGGTGGGGGGGCTGTTCTTCTCGTCGCCGTCGTACTCGTCATGGATTTCGCCGACGATCACTTCGAGGATGTCCTCGATGGTGACGATGCCGGCGGTGCCCCCGTACTCGTCCACCACCACGGCCACATGGGTGAGGCTCTGCTGGAACTCGGCCAGCAGGTCGCCGACGTTCTTGGCCTCGGGGATGAAGACGGTGGGGCGGAGCATGTCGGCGGGGGCCTGCGGGCCGTCGCCGCCGGGGAGGGCGCGGAGCAGGTCCTTGGCGTGGAGGATGCCGACGATGTGGTCAATCGAGCCGCGGTACACGGGGATGCGCGAGTGTTCCGTCTCGGCGATGACGGCGCGCACCTCGGCGACCGTTGCGGAGTCCGCAACCGCGACGATGTCCACGCGCGGGGTCATGATCTCGCGCACCGGGGTCTCATCGAGGTCGAGGACGCCGCGGATCATGCGCCGTTCATCGGCGTCGAGGGCGGCGGCCGGGGCCGGCGCGTCCTCGTCCTGCTCGACGAGGGAGAGGATTTCGTCCTCGGTGGTCGGCAGCTCCTCCTCGTCGCTCCGCTCGGCCAGGCGGGAGGCCACGAAGCGGTGCCAGCGGGCCAGCGGGATGGCCAGGGGCAGGGCGAGCAGGGTGAGGGCCCGGACGAGGGGGAACCAGACGCGCAGCAGGTGGCGTTGCCAGACCCAGCCCAGGCCGCAGCCCAGGAGTTCGGTCAGCAGGAAATAGCCGAGGGCCAGGCCGCACACGGCCAGGGGCCGCGACCCGACCCCCCCGCCCTGGCCGGCGTGGTGGTGCAGCCAGGCGGCCAGGCAGAAGCCGGCCAGCACGCAGACGGCGACGTGGAGGGCGCGGATGGAGACGCGGTACTCGTCGCGCCCGTCCATCCAGCGGCGCAGCAAGGGGGCGCGGCGGGGGCTGGCGAGCTCGAGTTTGCGCAGGGCGCCGGGGCTCAGGTCGGCGAACGCCATGCGCACGGCGGCCAGGAAGACCGCGAGGGCGGCGGCGCCCAGGCCCAGCCAGAATGCCAGTTCGTGCGGGATCATGGTTGCACGCTCAGCAGGCGGTCGAGGTCGAACTCGCTCCGCAGTGTGCGCATCACGCGCCGTTCGGCCCGGCGCATGCGCCGGCGGGCGGGCGCCTCGCGGTCGTCCTCGCCATTCAGGTGGAGCAGGCCATGTACGATGCAGAGGACGATCTCGGTGGCGGCCGAGGTGCCGAAGCGCCCGGCGTTGACGACGGCCTGGGCCGGGCACACGTAGAGCTCGGCGGCGCGGCCGCCGGGCCCGTCCGGGCCGGTGCCCGGGCCGAGGTCGAAGGCGATGACGTCGGTGACCGCGTCGTGTCCGAGGAATTGCCGGTTCATCCGCCGCATCCGCCGGGGGCCGATGAGGGCGACCGTCAGCTCGCCGTCGCCGGGCGGCGCCGGGCAGGCGGTGCGGGGTTTTGGAACCCGATCCTCATGATCCTCGTTGGGCTTGGGATAGGCCACGCGGGCGTGCCGCATGGTGCTCAGCGACCTGGCCAGGGTCTCGCGGGCGACGGACAGCTCGTGGAACGTCAGGTCGGCGTGGTCTAACTGCCCGTCCAGCAGCCGGTTCTGGACGATGTCGTTGACGAGGCTCTCGATCTTGGCCGGCGTCGGCTTCTCCAGGCTGGTCGCGGCCGCCTCGCAGGCGTCGGCCAGGCCGACCAGGACGATCTCGCGCCGGGCCGGCAGCGGCCCGGGGTAGCGGTAGTCGCTCTCGGCGGGCGGGGTGGTTGTGTCGGCGTTGCGTTCGAGGGCGCGGCGGTAGAAGTAATAGACCAGGCTGGTGCCGTGGTGCTGGGCGATGGCGTCGCGGATGATGCGCCGCAGCCTGTACTGTCCCGCCAGCTCCAGCCCCTCCTTCACGTGGTTGAGGATGACCAGGGCGCTGAGGCGCGGCCGGAGGCTGTCGTGGGGGGTGTCCTCGGGGGTGGCGATGTTTTCGGCGAAGTACTCCGGCTGGGCCAGCTTGCCGATGTCATGGAAGTAGGCGCAGACGCGGGCCAGCAGGGGGTTGGCGTTGATGGCGGCGGCCGCCTGCTCGGCCAGCGTGGCGACCAGCAGGCTGTGGTGGTAGGTGCCCGGCGCCTCCATCTGCAGCCGTTGCAGGAGGGGGTGGTTCAAGTCGCTGAGTTCGAGCAGGCTGAACTCAGTGGTTAGCCCGAAGACGTGCTCGAAGAGCGGGAGCACGGCGAAGGCGACGGCGCTGGTGGCCACGCCGCTGAGCAGGGCGGCGGCCCCCAACCGCGGCAGCAGGTCGAGCGGCATGTCGTTGCTGACCACAAACAGGATCTGCATCACCAGCACCACCAGCCCGATCCCCAGCCCGACCCGCAGCACGTCCAGGCGCCGGCGGGCCATCCGCGCCAGCACCGCGCCGGCGAAACTGGCGCTGGCCCCGACCAGGAACAGGTGCACGGACATGTTGTTCTGCATGGCCGTGAGCAGGCTGGTGAACACCCCGACCCAGACGGCCGGGGCGGGGCCGACCAGCTGCGCCAGCAACAGCGAACCCAACGCCATCGGCACCAGCGACGCGAACAGCACGCTCGACGCCTGGTACCCGTGGTAGAGGTCGGCCGCGGAACGCGAGACCAGCGCCTGCAGGATCGTGACCACGGTCACCAGCACCAAGGCGGAGCGGGATTGCAGGCTGGGCGCCCGCAGCAGCATCAGCCCGCCGGCACCCATGATGACGAGCACCAGCGTCAGCCCGAGGGTGACCAGGACGTCGCGGGTGCGGTTCTCTTCGCCGCGCTGGCGCTGCAGCTCGCGTGCGTGGGTGTTCAGCCGTGCCAGATCCTCGCCGGAGATCCGGTCGCCGCGCCGCAGCAGACGCACCTGGGCATCAACGAACTCCTTGACTACCGGCACCTGGGCGGCGGCCTGGTCGCGCATCTGGGCAGTCTCCTGCGCGTCGTAGACGAGGTTGGGCTGAAAGGCGGCCGCCAGCACGGTTTCGAGGGCCGGGCCGCGCCGGCCGCCGTCGGCCGGGAAGCGTTGCACGAACTCGGCGGCCGTGCTCTTGGCGGCCTGCGAGGGCCGCGCAATTTCGCCGGCAACGGCCTCGATCCGCCGCCCCTGTGCGTCGCGCACCACCACGCGGTCGGCCGCGGTGGTGCCTTCGAGGAAGGTCGCCACCCCGTCCTCGTCGGCGAGGCCGCGAGCGGAGGCCCGCCGCACCTGCGTGTGCAGTTGCTGGAGCTCCTCGGGCTGCTCGAACAGCTTGCCCAACGCCGCGGCCCCGCCCCGCTTCTCCAGCTCCTTGACCGCGGCTTGGACACGCGTCTTCAGCGAAGGGGGGGCGGCGGCCGTCTCATCGCCGGTGGCGGGCGTCGGCGCGGCCAGCGCCTGCTGCAGATCGGTCAGGAACTGGACCGGGGCGTCGAGCCGGGCGGGGTCGACCTGGTAGACCGGCGGCACGCGCCGCCTGGCCTGCTGCCGCAGTTCCTCCGTCTGCGCGTTGTCGGTATACTCAAACGGCACCTGGCTGTAGATATCCTGCCCTGCCTCCTGGCCGCTGACAAAGTTCTGGGGCGGATGGGGGCGTTGCCAGACGATCGTCAGGGTCGCCACGGCCCAGACCAGGGCGCCGAGAAGCGCGACGAACCCTCCGGTTCCGCGCTCCAGGCGCGGGGGCCAGGCCCGCCGGCGCCCGCCTGGCCGCCGCCGCGACGGTGACGACAGTTCCCGGGGTTGCCGGCGTGTCAGCTTCGTCATCCAAGCCGCGATGTTGACCTTCATTGGCGCGCCTGTCCCGCGGGGTGGTTCCCCCGTCGTGCAGAAGAGCATTCCACACGCCGCATAACATGACGCCGCCTGCCGGCTTTGCCATGCGCGGGGCCGGGGCGGGGGGGGGACGGGCGGCGGGGAGCGCGGAGCATGGAGCTCGGAGCGGGGAGCACGGAGCACGGACAACGAGGAACTGAAGAACGGGGCGCGGAGCGCGAACAACGAAGAGTGAGGCGCAGAGCACGGAGGGGGGTCTGTCCCCGCGGGTGTCCAGTGCGTGAAAACGGGGCTGTTTTCACGCACTCGGCCGTGCCGGGGGCGGCGGATGGGCGGCGGAAGGGGACAGGCGCGTGGGCGTGGGCGCGGTCGGGGGGGGCACGGAGCGCGGAGCCTGGAGCACGGACAACGAGGAACGAAGAACGGGGCGCGGAGCGCGAGCAACGAGGAACGGGGCCCGGGGTACAGAGGGGGGGCTGTCCCTGCCGGGTGTCCAGTTCGTGAAAACGAGGGTGTTTTCACGCACTCGGCCCTGCCGGGCACGGAGCACGGAGCACGGACAACGAGGAACGAAGAACGGGGCGCGGAGCGCGAGCAACGAGGAACGGGGCCCGGGGTACGGAGGGGGGGGTCTGTCCCCGCGGGTGTCCAGTGCGTGAAGACGGGGCTGTTTTCACGCACTCGGCCCTGCGGGGCACGGTGGAAGGGGGCAGGCTCCTAGGCATGAAGCAGGGCGCAGGACGGTGGGCGGCGGATTTTGGTGTTGTGGGGGCTTGACGGCGGCCCCGGGCCCGGTATATTTCGGCTTTGTGAATTGTTTCACATTGTGATTTTTGTCACACCTCGCGCGCGGTAGAAAGCATTAGACGGCGGGGCAATGGTCAAGGCGTCACAACCGACGGTGGGTCGTCTGAGTCTGTACCGGCGTTTGTTGAGCGGGTTGCAGGCTGAGGGTGCGACGCACGTTTTTTCGCATCGTCTGGCCCGGTTGGCCGGGGGGACGGCGGCGCAGGTTCGGCGTGACATCATGATGTTGGGGTGTTCGGGGACGCCGTCGCGCGGCTACGAGATCTCGGCCCTGCTGGCGTGCATCAACCGGCTCTTGCATCCGCCGGTGGCGCAGCGGATTGCGCTGGTGGGGGTAGGGAACCTGGGGCGTGCGATCCTGGCGTATTTTGGCCGGCATCAGCCGACCTTGCGGATTGCGGCGGCGTTTGACCGTGATCCGGGGTTGGCGGGTCAGGTGGTGGCGGGGTGCCGGTGTCATCCGACCGAGCGGTTGGAGGAGATCACGGCGGCGGAAGGCATCCGGCTGGCGTTGCTGGTGGTTCCCGAGGGGTCGGCGCAGGCGGTGGCCGAGCGGCTGGTGGCGGCGGGCATCCGTGCGATTGTGAATTTTGCCCCGGTTCGGCTGAACGTGCCGCGCACGGTGCATGTTGAGAACATTGACATGACGATGGCGTTGGAGCGGGCGGCCTTTTTTGTGCGCCCTTCTTCCCGTCCTGGTTCCCCCGTACGGGCGAGTTCTCCGGTTGCCCAAGATGAAACGGCGAGGTGACGACCATGGCAGACGCGGTTGCCGAGATTGATGCGATTTTGGCGCGCTATCCGGACGCCGGGCGCGACGCGCTGATCCCGATCCTGCAGCAGGTGCAGGAGCAGCAGGGGTATCTGTCGCAGGCCGCGGTGGTGCGCATTGGCGCCCATCTGCGGCTGCCGGCGAGCAAGATCTTCGGGGTGGCGACGTTCTACAACCAGTTTCGTTTCCAGCCCAAGGGCAAGTACCACGTGACCGTGTGCCGCGGCACGGCCTGCCACGTCAAGGGGTCGTTGAAGACATTGGAGATGGCGCAGCGGCTGTTGAAGCTGAAGCCTGGGCAGACCGGCCGCGACGGGCTGTTCAGCCTCGAGACGGTGGCCTGCATGGGGGCGTGCGGCCTGTCGCCGGTGGTCAATGTGAACGGCGAGTTCCACGCCAACGTCAGCCCGCGCAAGCTGGCCAAGATCATCCAGGACTGTCGTGACCAGGAAACGAAGGAGTTGAGCCATGCTGAAGCCTGAAGCGATCGGCGCCTGCTGGCAGCCGTTTGCCCTGCCCTCGACGGAGTTGCTGGGCGGCCTGAAGGGCGGGCCCTTTGTGGCGGCCCGTGCGGCGGGGGGCGGCGAGGCGATGGAGCGGCTGCTGGCCGGGTTGCGGCGTGACGCGGTGGGGCGGCCGGTGATCTACGTCGGGGCGGGCACCTGCGGCCTGGGGGCGGGGGCAGGCAAGACGATGGAGGCGGCGCGCGCCTGGCTGGCGAAGAAGAAGCTTGCGGCCGAGATTGTCGAGACTGGCTGTGTCGGGCTGTGCTCGGCGGAGCCGCTGGTGGACATACAGCTGCCGGGCCGTGCGCGTGTCTGCTTCGGGCCGGTCACGGCGGACAACGTCGCCGGGCTGCTCGACAGCATGCTGGTGAAAGGGCAGCCGGTGAAGGATCTGGTGGTGGGGCAGTTCCGGCATCCGGGGATGGAGGCCTGGGCCGGTGTGGCGTACCTGGACGAGCATCCGTTCATGAAGCTGCAGCGGCGGGTGGTGCTGTCCGGCTGCGGCATCATTGACCCCTGTTCGATTGACGAGTATATCGCCTGCGGCGGGTATGCGGCGGCGGCCAAGGCGTTGAAGGGCCTGACGCCGGACGAGGTGATCACGGCGGTTGAGCAGAGCGGTCTGCGCGGCCGCGGGGGCGGCGGTTTCCCGACCGGCCGGAAGTGGCGTTTTGCGCGGCAGGCGGTGGCCGACCAGAAATACTTGATCTGCAATGCCGACGAGGGCGACCCCGGCGCCTTCATGGACCGTGCCGTGGGCGAGGGCGACCCGCACCGGCTGCTCGAAGGCATGATCATCGCCGCCTATGCGATCGGGGCGACCAAGGCCTACATCTACATCCGTGCCGAGTACCCGATTGCGGTGCGGCGGCTGACCGACGCGATTGCCCAGGCCAGGGCGTACGGCCTGCTCGGGCACGACATGCTGGGCAGCGGCAACGACCTGGAGATCATCATCAAGATGGGGGCCGGGGCGTTTGTGTGCGGCGAGGAGACCGCGCTGATCCACTCGATTGAGGGCAAGCGCGGGATGCCGCGGCCGCGGCCGCCGTTCCCGGCCACGAAGGGGTTGTTCGGCAAGCCGACGGTGATCAACAACGTCGAGACGCTGTCCAACCTGGCGCTGATCCTGCAGCTGGGGCCGGCCTGGTACGCCGGCATGGGCACCAAGAACAGCAAGGGCACGAAGGTGTTCGCGCTCTCGGGCATGGTCAACCGCACCGGCCTGGTCGAGGTTCCCATGGGCACGACGTTGCGGCAGGTCGTCTTCGACGTCGGCGGCGGCATCCCCAACGGCCGCAAGTGCAAGGCCGTGCAGATCGGCGGTCCCTCGGGCGGCTGCGTGCCCGAGCCGCAGCTGGACCTGCCCACCGACTACGAGGCGCTGAAGGAGTTCGGCACGATCATGGGGTCGGGCGGGCTGGTGGTGGTGGACGAGACCACCTGCATGGTGGACTTCGCCAAGTTCTTCATGGAGTTCATCCAGAGCGAGAGTTGCGGCAAGTGCATCCCCTGCCGCGAGGGCACCAAGCGCATGCTCGAAATTCTCCAGGCCGTGACCCGTCCGCGGCGCAAGGAGGACGAGCTGGACGCGTTGCTGCGCATGCAGGGCATCATGGCCTTGCAGAAGCTGGGCGAGACGATCAAGGCGACCAGCCTGTGCGGCCTGGGGCAGACGGCCCCCAACCCGGTGCTGAGCACGCTCAAGTGGTTCCGCGACGAGTACGAGGCCCACATCTTCGAGCGGCGCTGCCCGGCCGGGGCGTGCAAGGACCTGGTCGGGGCGCCGTGCCAGAACGGCTGCCCGGTCGGGACCGAGGTGTGGCGTTACGTGGCGCACATCGGGCGGGGAGAGTATGTGGACGCCTACCGGGCGATCCGGGCGGCCAATCCGTTGCCGTCGGCCTGCGCGCGTGTCTGCCATCATCCCTGCGAGCGTTCGTGCCGGGCCGGCGCCACCGGCGGCGAGCCGATTGCCATCCGCACGCTGAAGCGGTTTGTGGTTGACCGGGTTGACCCCAGCGAGGCGGCGCCGGTGGTGACGCCGGCGGCCGCGGACGCGGCGCGCATTGCGGTGGTGGGGGCGGGGCCGGCGGGGCTGTCGGCCGCGCACTACCTGTCGTTGCTTGGGCACCGGGTGACGTTGTTCGAGCGCGAGGCCAAGGCCGGCGGCATGCTGGTCGGGGCGATTCCCGCCTACCGGCTGCCGCGCGAAACGCTGGCGAAGGAGGTTCAGGGGCTGCTGAACGCCAACATCGAGGTGCGCCACGGGGTGGAGCTGGGCCGGGATATCACGGTGGACGGGCTGCTGGGCGACGGCTACAAGGCCGTCTACGTGGCGACCGGCGCCCACCGCAGCAAGAAGCTCGAGGTCAAGGGCGAGGACACGGCGGGGGTGGTTCCCGGCATCCGTTTCCTCAAGGCCTACAACCTGCACGGCGAGGAGCTGGCCCGCGGCCGCGTCGGCATCATCGGCGGCGGCAATTCGGCGGTGGATGCGGCGCGGGTGGCGTTGCGCGCCAAGGATGTCAAGAGCGTGACGATCTACTACCGCCGCACGCGGGCGGAGATGCCGGCCTACGCCGAGGAGATCGAGGCGGCGCTGGCCGAGGGTGTGGTGATCGAAGAGCTGGTGGCGCCGGTCGAGGTGCTCTCGGCCGACGGGCGGTTGCGGGCGGTGCGCTTCATCCGCAACCGGCTTGGAGAGCGCGACGCCTCGGGGCGGGCCCGGCCGGTGGCGGTGGCGGGCAGCGAGTTCGAGGTCGAGATGGACACGCTGGTCGCGGCGATCAGCGAGGAGCCGGAGACCGAGGGCCTGGACGGTCTGAAGCTGACCCGCTGGAACACGGTGGCGGCCAACCCGGAGTCGTTTGTCACCAGCCGGCCGGGGGTGTTTGCCGGCGGCGACGTGGTCTCGGGTCCCAGCACGGTGATTGCGGCGTTGGCGGCCGGCAAGCAGGCCGCGCTGATGATCGACCGCTTTGTCCGGGGCAAGATGATGAAGGTGTTGCCGAAGGTGGTGCTGCCGAGCGTCTACATCGAACCCGGCCAAGTGATTGACGAGGACGCGCCGCCGACCGCCCGTGTGCATTCGCCCGAGCTGCCGCTGAAGAAGCGGCGCAAGAACTTCTGCGAGGTCGAGCTGGCGATCAGCCCGGCGGCCGCCAAGCAGGAGGCCTGCCGGTGCCTGCGCTGCGACTTGGACTTTACCCAGCCGAACTGAGGCCTGACACCCGAAACGAGGTGCACCGATGATTGCCATTGAAGCTGATGGTCGCGCGATCCAGGCCAAGGAGGGGGACACCATCCTCGAGGCGCTCCGGCGCGAGGGCATCCACGTGCCCACGCTCTGCCACATGGAAGGGTTGCCGCCCAGCGGCGCCTGCCGGCTCTGCCTGGTCGAGGTCGAGGGTGCGCCGACCCTGACCCCGGCCTGTTCGTTCCCCGCCACCGCGGGCATGAAGATCAAGACCCGCAGCCCGAAGGTGCTCGACGCCCGGCGCACCATCGTCGAGCTGCTCCTGGCCAACCACCCCGACGACTGCCTGTACTGCAACCGCAACGGCAAGTGCGACTTGCAGAAGCTCGCCCAGGACATGGGGCTTCGCCAGCGGCGCTTCCGCGGCTCGAAGGCGCACATGGACAAGGACGTCTCCAGCCCCTCGATCATCCGCGACCCCGACAAGTGCGTGCTGTGCGGCCGTTGCGTGCGGGTCTGCGAGGAGGTGCAGGGGGTGTCGGCGATCGACTTTGTCAAGCGCGGCGCGCAGACGGTGGTCGGCACCGCCTTCGAGGGCGGGCTGAACGTGTCCAGCTGCATCAACTGCGGCCAGTGCATTGTGGCCTGTCCGACGGGGGCGTTGAGCGAGCGCTCGTACGTCGAGCAGGTGGTGGCCGAGCTGGCCGACCCGGACAAGCTGGTGGTGGTTCAGCACGCCCCCTCGGTGTCGGTGTCGCTGGCCGAGGAGTTTGGCCTGAAGCCCGGCACCGACGTGGACGGCAAGATGGTGGCGGCGCTGCGGCGGGTCGGCTTCGACCGCGTTTTCGACACCAGTTTCTCCGCCGACCTGACGATCATGGAGGAGGGCAGCGAGCTGGTCCACCGCATCAAGAACGGCGGCGTCCTGCCGATGATGACGAGCTGTTCGCCGGGGTGGATCAAGTTCGTCGAGGAGTTCTACCCCGACTTCATCCCCAACCTGTCGACCTGCAAGAGTCCGCAGCAGATGCTGGGGGCGGTCATCAAGAGTCTCTTCGCGCAGCGCGAGGGTTTCGATCCGGCGCGCATCGTCTCCGTCTCGATCATGCCCTGCACGGCGAAGAAGTTTGAGAGTGGGCGTCCCGAGATGGGGCGGCAGCATGTGGCGGACGTGGACTACGTCCTGACCACGCGCGAGCTGGGGCAGCTCTTGCACATGTTCGGGGTGGATCTGAAGGCGATGGAGCCGGAGAGTGCGGACACGCCATTCGGCGAGCGCACGACCGCCGGCAAGTTGTTCGGGGCCTCGGGCGGGGTGATGGAGGCGGCGATCCGTTCGGCGCATTTCCTGATCACCGGCCGCGAGCTGGCCGACCTGAAGTTGCAGCCGTTGCGCGGCATGCAGGGCGCCAAGGAGCTGCGGGTGAACATTGACGGCCTCGAACTGGGCGCCGCGGTGGTCTCCAGCCTCGGCCAGGCGCGCAAGCTGCTCGACCAGATCCGGGCCGGCCGCAAGGATCTGCACTTCATCGAGGTCATGACCTGCCCCGGCGGGTGCATCAACGGCGGCGGCCAGCCGCTGAACGCCGACATCGAGGCCGTGCGCAGCCGCATGCAGGCCCTGTACAAGATCGATCAGGACGAGGCGGTCCGCGTCAGCCACCGCAACGCCTATGTCATGCGCCTCTACGACGAGTTCCTCGGCAAACCGCTGGGCGAGACCAGCCACCGGCTGCTGCACACCCATTATGCCAAGCGGGACGTGGTTCTCTGACCTGCATGATTCCCCTCGAAGGTCAGGGGCCTCGCAGACTCGGCGCCCTTGCGGTTGCTGAACAGACCAGGCCAACTCCCCCGGCGATGCCGGTACAACGCAGGACAGAACCGACTATGAGCGACAAATCCTCGGCGCGGACGATTCTGGTGGTGGATGACGACCCCGATGTGGTCGAACAGCTCACCCTGTCCCTGGCCGCCAAGGGCTACAAGGTGGTGGCGGCCGGCTCGCAGGCGGAAGCCGAGGAGACGCTCCTCGGCCTCCAGCCCGACCTGGCCATCTTCGACCTGATGATGGAGAACATGGACTCCGGCTTCGTGCTCTGTCATACGGTCAAGAAGCTGTACCCCGGGACGCCGGTCATCCTGCTGACGGCCGTCACCGCCCAGACCGGCGTGGCCTTTGCGACCCAGACCGCCGAGGCGCGCTCGTGGATCAAGGCGGACACGGTGCTGGACAAGCCGGCGCGGCCCGAGCAGATCGCCGCCGAGGTGGCGCGGCTGCTGCGGACGCCGGTGGCCGGCGACGCGCACGCCCATGCCTGAGGGCCGGCCGACCGAGTGAGGCATCCATGAACCGCACCTTGGGCGGCAGCATCGAGACGGTCCCGGAGCGTTGCCGGGTCTGCTACACCTGCGTGCGGGAGTGCCCGGCCAAGGCCATCCGCATCAACAACGGCCAGGCCGAGGTCATCGCCAGCCGTTGCATCGGTTGCGGCAACTGCGTGCGGGTCTGTTCGCAGAAGGCCAAGCGGGTTGTCAGCACGATCGAACAGGTGCGGGAGATGCTGGCCGACCGCCAGGTGCCGGTGGCCGCGTTGCTGGCGCCGAGCTTCCCGGCCGAGTTCATCGAGCACGACTACCAGTACCTGATCGGCCAGATCCGCGCCCTCGGCTTCGCGGCCGTCCACGAGGTCGGCTTCGGCGCCGACCTGGTGGCCCGCCGCTACCGCGAGCTGGTGGACAGCGGCGACGCCAGGCCCCAGATCGCCACCACCTGTCCGGCCGTTGTGCTCTACGTCGAGAAGTTCCAGCCGCAACTGGTCGAGCACCTGGCCCCGGTGGTTTCGCCCATGGTGGCCATGGCGCGGGTGGTGCGCCACCAGCGGCGCGGCCAGCCGGTGCGCCTAGTCTTCATCGGCCCCTGCATCGCCAAGAAATGCGAGGCGGTGGACGCCTGTGTGCCCGGCGAGATTGACGCGGCGCTGACCTTCGCCGAGCTGCGCACCATGATCGCCGAGGCCGGCATCCGCCCCGAGGACGTCACCCTCGACGACTTCGACCCCCCCCACGCCAGCCTCGGCGGGCTCTTCGCGGTCTCCCGCGGACTCCTCCAGGCCGCCGAGCTGCCCGACGACCTGCTGGCCCGCGACGTGATCGCCACCGAGGGCCGCACCAGCTTCGTGGACGCCATCAAGGCCTTTGACGCCGGCCGGCTCGATGCCCGGCTGCTCGAAGCGCTGGCCTGCGAGGGCTGCATCAGCGGCGCCGGCATCAGCTCCAGCGAGAGCCTGTTCGAGCGCCGCGCCCGGGTCAGCGACTACGTCCGCCACCGCCTGACCACGTTCGACAAGAATACCTGGCGCCGCAACCTCCACCACTACGCCGGTGCCATCAACCTGACCCGCGGCTTCGAGGCCAACGACCAGCGCATCCCGATGCCGACCGACGGGGAGTTGCGCGACATCCTCGCCCGCATGGGCAAGACCGGGCCCGAGGACGAGCTGAACTGCGGCGCCTGCGGCTACGACACCTGCCGCGAACACGCCATCGCCATCCACCGCAAGCTGGCCGAGAACGAGATGTGCCTGCCCTACACCATCGAACGGCTCAACCACACCGTCGGCGAGCTGGCCGCCTCCAACGAGGAGCTGGCCGACACCCGTGACGCGCTCATGCACTCCGAGCGCCTGGCCAGCATGGGGCAGCTGGCGGCCGGCGTCGCCCACGAGGTCAACAACCCCCTCGGGGTGGTGCTGATGTACGCCCACATGCTGCGCGAGGAGGTCGAACCGTCCTCCCAGCTGCGCGAGGACTTGGACATGATCGTCGAACAGGCCGACCGCTGCAAGCGCATCGTCTCGAGGCTCCTGCATTTCGCCCGGCAGAACAAGGTGGTGCGCGCCCCGTGCAACATCCGGGAGCTGGTCGAGCGCAGCCTGCACACCCTCAACCTGCCCCCGCCCATCACCCCCGAGGTCGTGCACCGCGAGGCCGACCCGATCGCCGACCTTGACGATGACCAGATCATCCAGGTCCTCACCAACCTGCTCAGCAATGCCGCCGACGCCATGCCCAACGGCGGCGTCATCACCGTCACCACCTCGGGCGACCACAATCAGGTCACCCTCGAAGTCCGCGACACCGGCGTCGGCATCCCCGCGGAGGTGTTGCCCAAGATCTTCGAACCCTTCTTCACCACCAAGCAAATCGGCCGCGGCACTGGACTTGGGCTGGCTGTCACCTATGGTATTGTCAAGATGCACCGGGGCGACATTACCGTGCAGTCCAACACCGATGCGGGGGCGGGGCCGACCGGCACCACGGTGCGCGTGACCCTGCCGCGGCGGCTGCGGGAAGTGGCGGCCGTGGACGAACCCGGAGCGGGCGTGCCGGCCGAGGCGTAGGGCCGCCTGCCGCTCCGGGGCGGCCGGGGCGCCGCGTCACGTGTCCGCCCCTTTGCCGAGGAGTACGGCAACGTGGACAACCTGCGCCTGCAAGTGGTGGATGACGAGCAGGGCATGCGCCTGGGGGTGGCGCGGGCGCTGCGGCACTTCCGCGTCAGCCTGCCCGAACTGGACGGGGACTTCGGCTTCGAGGTGGTCGAGGCGGCGGACGGGCGGCAGGCCCTCGAACTGATCGGCCGGCAGGCGCCCGACGTCCTCCTCCTCGACCACAAGCTGCCGGACACCAGCGGGCTGGAGCTGCTCGAACAGATCCGCGCCATGAACCTCGACCTGATCGTGATCATGGCCACGGCCTACGCCTCGCTGGAGACCGCGGTGGCCGCCACCAAGAGCGGCGCCTACGACTTCCTGGCCAAACCCTTCACCCCCGAGGAGCTGAAGGACTCGGTGCGCAAGGCGACCCGGCACCTGATGCTGCAGCGCGAGGCCCGTCGCCTGGCCGCCGAGAAACGCCAGATCCGCTTCCGCTTCATCTCGGTGCTGGCCCACGAGATGAAGGCCCCCTTGGCCGCCGTCGAGGGCTACCTGCGCATCATCAAGGAACGGGCCGCGGGCGACGACCCCGCCGTCTACGACCACATGGTGGACCGCAGCCTGGTGCGCCTCGAAGGCATGCGCAAGATGATCTTCGACCTTCTGGACCTGACCGCCATCGAGTCGGGGCAGAAAAAGCGGGAGCTGGCGGGGCTGGATGTCGTCGAGGTGGCGCAGGCCGCGGTGGAGACCTTCCTGCCCGACGCCCGCGAGCGGCGCGTCACCCTCACCCTCGACGCCCCCGCCCCCGCCCCGCTGTTCGCCGACCGCGGCGAGATCGAGATCATCCTCAACAACCTGATCTCCAACGCGATCAAGTACAACCGCGACGGCGGGTCGGTGACCGTCTCGGTGGCCGGCGGCACCGGCCGCGTGCGCCTCGTCGTGCGCGACACCGGCATTGGCATGACCGCGGCCGACGCCGCCCGTCTGTTCAACGACTTCGTGCGCATCAAGAACGAGAAGACGCGCAAGATCATGGGTAGCGGGCTGGGGCTGTCGATCGTGAAGAAGCTGGCCTCGCAGTACGACGGCGGGGTGTCCGTGGCCAGCGAGCCGGACAAGGGGAGCGTCTTCACCGTCGAGCTGGCCAACGCGCGGCCGGAGGCCGGGGGCCCCGCCGAAGCGGTGCCCGCGCCCGCCACGGCCGGCGGGAATTAGGACGTTCTGTTCTGTACTGATACTAAGACAGTTGCGCCTGTCCGGCCGCGACGGCACAGGGGGAATGCGGCGGTTGGCACGACGCCTGCTGTACAATGAAGGGCGGGGCCCGGCTCATCGGGTGGCCGCGGGGGGCCGGCAATGCAGACGGCAACAACCAGTCAGACGGCGGGGGCCGGGCGACGGTCGCCCATGACGTTGCTCGAAGTGCTGACGGTGGTCGCCATCATCGGCCTGCTGGCCGCCTTGGTCGTCCCCGCCTTCCTCAAGGCCTCGCGGCAGGCCCAGGACTCGCGCTTTGTCTCCGACCTGCGCACCCTCAGCGGGGTTCTCGAAGCCTACCGTATGGACGCCGGATCGTGGCCGTCCGAGGTGGCCGGCGGCGTCTGGCCGCCCGGCATCCACCCCTACTTCATGCACCGTTTCGCGTGGGAGAAGGAAGCCTCGATCGGCGGTAACTGGGACTGGGAGTACGGCACCA
>MVZH01000025.1 GCA_002068325.1 Lentisphaerae bacterium ADurb.BinA184
GTGGGGTGGTCTTCATTTCGTGCCAAAGGCCTCCACTTCCATCAGGCCGACGGTTCCCTCGGGATCGTTGGTGGCGTTCACCACGATGCGAATGCGGTCGGTCTGCACCGGCTTCCTAAACCGGGTCACCTTCGAGACCTTGGTGTTCCCGGTCACGCGCTCGGCCGTCACCCAGTCCTGGCCGTCCCAGGTCTGCACGTCCCAGTCGCGCACCCCGCTGGTGGCCGGCGACCACGTGGCGAAGGCGATGGTGTAGACCGCCACCGACGACAGCGTCTTCGGCCCCGCGAAACGGATCTCCAGCCACTGCGGCAGGGGGGCGGCCGGCGCCGCCATCCACGTCGTCGGGAAGAACTCGCGCCAGTTGGCGACCAGCCGTTTGCCGTCAATCGCGTTCTCGGCCCGGCCTTCGAGTTTCATCTGCGTGATGCGCGGCTGCTTGGCGCCCCAGTCCTGCTCCGCCACGGCTGTCTCCTTGATCATTTCCGACGAGGCGAGGGCGGTGGCGCCGTTGCCCTTCAGCGCCCAGTTGATCAGGTCGAGGCCGGCGCCGCCCGCCGCAACCGCCGAGTAGACCTGGAACTCCGCGATCTCGGCGCGGTCGCCGACGCCATCAACAACCGTCAGCCGCACTTGATCGGTCACCACGGGGTCGAAAGCCTCGGTGCGGAAACGCGCGTACGGCTGGTCGCGGCGCGACACCACCTTCACCCAGTCGCCGGCCGCGCCCACCACCTCGACGTCGTAGCCGCGCGGGCTGTACCCCCAGATGGCGACCCGGTTGACCGGCGCCGGCCCGGCCAGGGTCACGGTGAGCGTCTGCGGAAACTCATTGGGGGTGAGACTGCGCCAGGCCGATCCGCCCGCGGTGTCGCCGTCAATCGCCCCGACCGCCGGGCTGGTGCCCTCTTCGCTGGTGGACTCCGCGATGGCGCCGAGGCTGGCCAGGGCCACGTTGGTGCCCCATTTCTCGGCCACCGGCGCCAGCGTCGTGCCCGCAGGCAGGATGAGGTAGTTGGGGAAGCTGCCGACCGCCAGGGTCAGCCTTCCGTCCTTGAGGGTCGCCGGCTGGGGGTTGCCGAAGGCGTCCAGGTACTCGACCGTGCCGGCCTGGGTGGTGAAGGCGACCTCGGTGGTCGGGTCCGGCGCCGCGGTCGGCACCCAGTTGGCCACCGTCCACAGCACCGCCACCTGCTGCTGCGGGCCGGGGTAGAGGAAGGCCCGCACGTCCTCCCGCGAGCCGAAGTCCAGCCGGCGCGCCCGTTCCTGGCCCTTGACGAATCCGGTGTAGGTGCGCAACGCCACCGCGGCCGGCGTGAGTTGCGTCGCCCGCAGCCACATGTCGTAGTACCCCATCTGGTCGGTGAAGTAGTAGAAATTGTGGCGGTGGTCAATGCCCATCACGGCATTCTGCCAGGCGTACTGCGAGACGGCGAGTTTGACGATCTCGCGCAGCGACGGCACATCGCTCCAGCCGCGGTGGAAGTAGCCGGCCTCGGTGAAGTGGATCGGCTTGGCGGTGTCCCCGTTGGCGGCGATGATCTCCAGCAGCCGGCGCATGTTGTCCGCCGCGCTGCCGTCGTCGAAGTTGCCGGCGTAGGGATGGAAGGTCAGCTCGTCGGTGACCTCTTTGAGCCCAAGCTGGTAGAGTTCTTCGAGGTAGCGGGCCTGGTCGGCGGAGATCCCGCACAGCACCGGCCCCAGCACCTGGGTGTTGGGCGAGGCGCGCTTGATGTTCTCGTAGGCGGGGCGCAGGAAGGTCTCGATGTACTCCTTGGGCTGCAGCGTGCCGTTGGGCTCGTTGATGATCTCGATGCGCTCGATGTTGTCCTTGACGCGGTCGAAGAGCGCGAAACACAGGTCGCCCCACTTCTTGGGATCGCGGCCGACGTTCCCCGGCGGACCGTCAATCTGCCAGCTCACGAAGACGTCCGTGCCCTCCGCCTGGGCGCGCGCCTGCTCGGCCTGTTTCACACACTCGTCGAGGTTGCCGAGGTTCGGGTGCAGGCGGATGCGGCCCAGGCCGATGGTGTAGTCGGTCTGAATCTGGTTGTCGAACTCCTCCCCCATGTTGGCCTGGCGCCGGAGCACGGAGAAGATGAGCCGCTCCTTGCCTTCGAGTAGACGGTTGTCGGCATCGTTGACGGTGAAGTAGGCGCGGTACCAACCCAGCCGGGGGACGTCGAGGGCGACCTTCAGCTCGACCGGGTCGGCGCCGGACGACAGGTCGAGCGGCGTCTCCCCCCGCGCCACCGTCCTCTCGAACGTGTCCTCGACGACATGAATGACTCGCAAGCCTTTGTGGCCCAGCAGCTTCTCGTAATCCTTCTTCGCGATGCGCAGGGTGGCGGCCACCGGCTCGCCCTGCCAGAACACCGCCGGCGTCGAGGCCTCGACCACCTGCATCGGCGGCGCCCCCAGCGTCTCCTTGCCGTCGCCCTTCTCTGGGATCAGCGTGTAGACGTACTCGCTGTTGGCGACATAGCCGCCGCGGCTGTAGACCGTCCCGCCGATCCCCCCGTTCTCATTGGCGTTGAAGGGGTTGCCGGCACCTTGGTTGAGGATGCCGAGCGTGGCGCCGTTGCGGTAGTAGTACTTGACGCGCATCCAAGGGGAACGGCCCTGCAGGACCGGCACCGGCACGGTCTCGCCGTACTCGAGCGAACGCACCATCTGCGCCTCGCCGCCCAAGTCGAACCGCATGCCCCGGCCGGACACCCGGCCGACCGTGGACAGCGTCTTGATCCGCAACGTGTCCCTCTCGACCTCATAGCTGACCCGCAACGCCTTCTCGACCGGCGGCTTGTCCTTCTCGGCGGCGGTGAAGTAGGCGACGACCGTGGCCGGGCCCTCCTGCACGACGTCAATGCGCGAGATGGGGGTGTTGTAGAGGTCAATGGCGACGCTCTCGACGACCACGCCCCCGCCGACGGCCATCTTCTCGAGCAGGCCGGTCTTCCCGTTGACGCGCCCTTCGTAGGATGGGGTCTGAATCCGGTACGCGTCGCCCTCCTTGGTGATGGTGACCTCGGGGGGCGCCGCGGTGGCCAGCGCGGCGGCGAGAAGGGCCCCCGCGGTCAGCAGCCGCCCCCACCGGCGTCCCCGGTGCGCGGGCCACCCGCGCCTGTCGCGATCCGTCCGTGTCCAGCTCAGCTTCATGGCGGCTCCAATGCAGAGGGCAGGCGTTTGGTTTGCGGCTCCGGCAGGATCAGTCACAACGCACCTCGACAATCTCGCGTGGGCGAAGGGTCAGCGCATGGCGGAAAGTCAGTCGGGCCCGCGGCGGTTCGTGCCGGCAGGTCGCCGCCAGCCGCCGTCCGCCGCGCGTGACGGAGAGCTTGGCGCCCCGGCCGCCGAGTTCCGTTTCGAGGGTCTGGAACGCCAAGGTCCCCTCGATGCAGGTGATGCGCAGGCAGCCGGCGTCCCGTTCGAGCAGGCCGTACCCGGTGGGCGAGAACCACGGTGCCCGGAAGTGGCCCGGCACCCGCGGCGTCACGGTCAGCCGCCCGCGCGGCGTGTCGAGTTTGAACCCGCTGGCGCCCAGGAGCACCGCCCAGCTGGAAAGGGCGCGGTAGTAGTGGTCTCCGCACTCGACGTGGTTCCAGACGCGTCCTGCGCCGTCGTACCGCCAGGCGACGTTGCCGACCACGGCGGAGGCCTCGGCTGCCAGGCCAAAGTCGAACAGCATCGAGGCCATGGCGTACTCGACGCCCGTCCACGGCGCCATCGCCTGCAGGTTCTGGTTGGTGGAGAACGTCTGCGCGCGTCCCGGCGGATAACTGGCGTTGACCAGGCCGTCCTCCTCGCGGTAGTTGTAGCGCATGACGGCGCGGAGGGCGTCGAGGATCCGCTCGCGCGGCAGGCCGGTTTCCAGGCCGACGAGGTGGGTGAACCATTCGCCGCTGAGCTGGTCGGTCATGCAGCACTCGTCGCGCCGCGGCGGGTCGGCCCACAGGCTGTAATACTCACCGTTCCAGAGGCGGCAGTCGAAACTGGCACGGGCGCGGCGGAGGATCCCGCGCCAGCGCGCGGCCTCGGCGCGGCGCCCGAGGTCGTCGGCGGCGCGGATGGCGAAGCGCAACGCGGCAAGCCAGAGGCTGGCGATGTAGGACGGGGTGCCGTAGAAGTTCCAGGCGTCGTAGGTGTTGCGGCGGGTGTCCTTGTCGGGGAGTCCGTCGCCGTCGCCATCCAGGCTTTCGGTGTAGGCCATGGCGCGCACCACGTTCGGCCACAGCCGGCGCAGGTACCCGCGGTCGCCGGTCCACAGGTAGTCACGGCAGACGAGCATGACGAAATGCTGGTTCATGTCGACACGGTCCGACTCGCGCACGTCCACCTCGGTGAAATCCGGCGCAAACAGGTGGTGGACGCGTCCGTCGGGCAGCTGGAAGCCGGCGCCCATCTCCATCTGGCGTTGCTGCAGCTCGGGGAAGAGCGCCAGGATGGGGAACGAACCCTGGTAGGTGATGTCCGTAGTGTGGAAACCGCAGCAGCCCAGGCCCTCCCAGACGCCGAAGTCGCCGCGGCGCGTCCACCACGTGCACTTGGTCAGCGTGCTGAGCTGGGCCGACCAGGCGTCGGCAAACACGGGGTCGAGGGAGGTGTTGTACAACGTGTCGGCGAAGCCGCAGGTCCGCCGCTCGATCTCGGCGCCGCGCCGCACGAGGAAACGGTTGACCTCGGCGGCGTCGGCGAACCACTCCTCGTAGCGATGCCCGAGCACCGGCCCCTTGCGGCTGAAGTGCAGCGGGAAGTGCCAGCCGACTGTGACGCGGACCTCGCGCTCCTCGAGCGGCGCCAGCGTCAGCGTCGAACACAGGGCCCCGTTGCCCCAGCCCTGGCCGCGCCGGTCCTTGCCCGCCAGGCGGTTCAGGCGCAGGCGGATCTCCTTGAGGAACTGCGTGGTGCCTTTGTCTCCGGCCAGAACCGCCGCGTCGACGCCCTGCACCCGCGCCCACAGATCCCGCACGAAACCGTAGCCCATGAGCGTCCGCAGGAGGCGCCTCTTCGCCGTGGCGGGGAGGGCTTCGACCTCGGCGTCGGTGGCCGGCAGCAGCGTGGAGGGCGCGCGCGCCCCGGTCGCGTTGCTCAGGCGGCCGGTCTGGCGCAGGCCGTACAGGTGCGACTCGTGCGTGATGCCGTAGGCCGAGGATATCCCGTCGTCCATCCAGCCGATGACGGTCAGGCCGCGGTGGTAGTCGGCATACTCGCCGGCGAGGCACGTCACCTCGTCCCCGCCCATGGACAGGCCGAGGCTGCCGACGGTCGGGTTGCCGCGCTCAGCGGTCTCTGTGCGGTAGGTCAGGAAGGTGCTGTCCCCCTCGCGTTCGACGGTGTTGAACAGGGCCCGCTCGGGCAGCCCCCAGGCCAGCGGGTTGTCGAGGAAGGCGGCCAGCGACACCTCGACGGGAGCGGACGACCGGTTGCGGAAGGCGAAGACCGCGTAGAATCCCGGCGTCCCGCTCAGCCGGGCCTCGTGCGGGACGAAGGGCGGGAAAAGCCGGGCGGTCACCTCGACGGGCAGCGATGCGTCTTCATACGTCAGCGTGGCGAGTGGGAAACGGCCGTCGAAGACGATGCTCTCGACGCTCTTCAGCCAAGGGAAGGAATACAGGTTGTGCTGGTCGGCGCGCAGGCCGAGGCGGCGCACCTTCGGGGGCTGCGTCCCGACCCGTGTGCGCAGGATGAACGAGAGGGCGCCCGGCGGCATGGGCGGAGCCTGAACGCCGGCGCAACAGTCGGGCAACCGCCCGCCCCACGGCCCGAGGTTGAAGATCTGCCATTCGTGGAAGTAGCCGTCGGGGCGGATCTCGACTGTGCCGGTGCCGATCCCGCCCAGCGGGATGCCGCTTTGGTGCTGAATCCTGGCCTGGATCCGTGCCATGGGCTAGGCCTCTCCCTTTGCCGGCGCGTCGGCCGGCGCGTACTCGGTGTGCCAGGCAAAGGTGCGGTAGGCGGCGGCGTCCACGCGGATCCGCCGGACGGGGCGGGCGCTGCGCTTCCCGCTCCACAGGTCGGTCACGCGCGCCGGGGCGGGCAGGCACACCGTCTTGCACCCCGCCGACGCAGTGTGCAGGCAGACCAGCGAGCGGTTGGCGTAGAGCACGTCGTCGCTGTCGCACCACACGTGCGCGCCGGCGAAACGGGCCAGGTTGCGGAACAGTTCGGGCCCGAAGTTGAGCATGGCCAGATACAGGCTCTTCCACGTGCCATGATCGCGCAGGGCAAAGGCGGCCTCCCCGCCGTCGCGCAACCGCCCGAGGACGGTCGCCGCCGGGTCGTCGGCGAAGAAGACCGGACCGACGGAGCCCTCGGTGCCATAGTTCAGCGCCGCGCCGCCGCGGGTTAACGGGTGCCGGCCGCGCTGCATACAGACATGGATGTTCTGGCGTTGGTTGCGCCAGCCCAGCCGGATGCCGCGCAGCGCGTCGCCGGCCGCCGGATCGAGGCGGTGTCCGTCGAGCACGGCCGGGGCGAACGTCCACAGCAGGGCTCGTCCGTCCTTCTGCCAGCGGCGGACGCCGGCGGCGGCCCCCTCGGGCACCACCGCGCAGTTCACGAAGATGATGAGCTTGTACTGGTCGCCGGGGAAGCCCGGGTGCGCGAGGTCGTGCAGCTCATAGGTGTCGAAGGGCACGCCGGCCAGGCCCCAGCGCCGCGTGCACAGGTCGAGCAGCAGCGTGTGGCACGACTCGAGTTCGAAACGGATCAGCTCGCCGTTCATGGCGGCCTGGTACATCGGGGTGTCTTCGGAACAGACAAAGGCGACTTCGGCCAGCGGGCGGCGGTCCCAGTGCACCGCCTGGCGGCCGATGTCGGAGAGCTGCCTCAAGGTTTCGATCATCCACGGTTCCTGGTAGTTGTGGGAGCGGATGTCAAACCACCAGTACGGAGTGCCGGTGATGAGGTTGTGCAGGTGTTCGCGCTGGAACAACGCGGCCTGCTCGGCCTCGTCGCGGCCGCAGTAGTTGCAGTTCCAGTTCCAGACGCGGTTGGGGATGACGGGTTCGGAGGTGCGCGCCGGCACCGCGGTGGTGTCTGCCCGCCTCCACGCCTCGCGCCACACCGCCGGCAGGCTGGAGACGGTGCACAGATCCACCTCGGTGTAGTGCAGCTTGCCGTGCAGGTTCAGGCTGTGCGGCAGCCCGAGGTATCCCGACGGGCCGCCGGCGTAGCGGCCGTCGTAGGAGGTGATGTCCGAGACGAAATCCACCCACGGGCTCTGGTTGAGCCGCTGGATCAGGCCGTGGCCGTACTCCTGGATGTAGCTGTAGACGCCGGTCTCCCACCACAGGTAGCTGTGGAAACCGCCGCAGAGGATCGGCGTGCCGGCCGCCTCCTTGGCGGCGCGGCAGAAGGCGATCAGGTGGTCGGCCAGCGTCTCGTTGAGGAAGCGGTAGTAGTCGCTGGCGGCTTGATCCTCGCGGGGGTCGCGCAGGCTGTACGGCCCCCAGATGTGGCTGCCTTTGCGGATGTGGCCGCCGGGGCAGGTCGCGGTCTCGAACGTCACCCCGGGCGTGTCGGGGCGAGGCTTCTCGAGTACATTCTTGCCCGGGTCAACGCCGCTCCACGCCGCCCGCAGCCGTTCGACATCGTCGCCGTACTCGCGCCGCAGCCAGTTGCGGAATTCGCGCGTGTAGACGGGATGATAGCGGCCGCGCGTGGTCTCGGCGGTGTCGAAGATCAGCCATTCCTCGGTGCTGCCGGCGTTGAGCATGAAACCGATGATGCGCGGCGCCCACGGCGTGGTCTTCAGCCAGCCGACGAAGTCGCGCAGCATCCCGCACACCTCGTCACGCCACACCGGGGAAACCAGGTTGCAGACCGCCAGGCGGGCGTCCGACTTGCCGGCCTCCTCGCCCGGCGGATTGTGCACTTCGTCAGGATGCGCTTCCGCCCACCAGCGGGCCAGCAAACCGAGACGGACGCGGATGATCCACTTCGTGTCGCCGGAATGCTCGGCAAAGAAGCGCAGCTTCTCCTCGGCGTACGTCCAGTCGTACTGCCCCGGGCCGCGCCAGCAGTGGATGCCGGCCTCGATCCAGATCATCATGATCTCGCAGCCGGCCGCCACAAAGTCGCGGACGACCTGGGGATCGCCGAAGGCACAGCTCGTCGCAGTCATGCCGTGCAACGGCTGCCCGTCAACATGGATGACCGGGACGCCGTTCAGACGCTGTGCACTTGTAGAAGCGAATCCCATTGGCTTGATCCACCGTTCGATTGAACAACCGCCTCAGAACCCTTGGTGCACGGCACCTGCGCCGGCGGTCTCCGCCGGTACGCCCTTGTTCACATCACCTGGAGCCGGCGGTCTCCGCCGGCACGCCGTCTTCTGCCGAGGCAACCTCGGCCCTTTCAGTATCCTGAGGCGCCTGCACAACTCTTGCATCACCTGGCCGGGACGGACCCCGGCCCTCCATCGGCGGCGACCCGTACTGCTGTTCGCCGGGCTGGAGGGACGACCTCCGCCTGCCTGGCGCGCTCCGCTTGGCACAGGCAGGTGTCGTCCGGGTTCGTCCGCGGCAGACCGGGTCTTCGTGTTTGACCTGGCGGACACGGAGGTCCGCCCTCCATCGCACGAGGAGGTTGTCGTCCGCAGGGTGCTCTGCCAGCGCCTCTCCTGTTATGCGCGCCGTTCGCGCCGCCGCGCCCGCCCGGTCAGGAGCAGGGCGCCAAGGCCGGCCAGCACGACGGCGGCCGGTTCCGGGATGACGAAGATCGCCAGGTCAATGGTCGTGCCGCCATTGTTGCTGTAAACCAGCTGCGAGGCCAGGGCGGGCGGCAGCCCGGAGCCGAGCACCAGGTCGCCGGGGCCGAAGCCGTGCGCCATCGGCGTCACCCCGTCGTCCTCGAAAAAGCTGAACAGCGTGAACACCCCGCCCTCACTGAGCCCGCCCAAGTCAACGAAATCCAGGACGTTGCCGTTGAAGGCGACGTTGCCCCCGGTGCTGCCCCAGATCGCGATGTCGTCGCCGGTGCCGGGGACATCGAGCTCGAAGGTCAGCGTCGAGGTGGGTTCGAGGGTGAGGGCGCCCGCGGTCTCGCGCAGGTCGAAGGTGAGGGTGCCGACGCCGTCGCCGGGGGCGAGGTTGCCGCCGATCATGATCGTGGCGTCGCCGACCGGGGCGAGGATGCCGCTGCCGCCCAGGGTGGTGCCGACGTCGGTGGTGACCGGGCCGAGCCCGGTGCCGCTGCCGGTCAGGTTGCTGACCAGCAGAGTGCCGGTGGGCAGCGCGGTGCCGCCTTGGTAGAGGTTGTCGCCGGTGAGGGTGAGGGTTCCGGGGCCGGTCTTGGTGAGGCTGCCGACGCCGGCGATGGCGCCGCCCCAGGAGGCGCCCGCGGTGTTGGTGATGTCGAGGGCGACGTCCGCGTCCAGGGTCATGCCCTTGGCCGACGCAAACGGGGTCCCGCCGGTGATCTCCAGCGTGGCTGCGCCGGCGACGGTGACATCCCCGGTGCCCAGGTTCCCATCGGCGCTGACGATCAGCCTCCCGTCGGCCAGGACGGTGCCGCCGGCGTAGCTGTTGCCGCCAGTCAGGGCGAGGGCCTCGGGGCCGGTCTTGGTCAGGCTGCCGGCGCCGCCGATGGCGCCGTCCCACGAGGCGCCCGCGGGGTTGGTGACTTCGACCGTGCCGGCGGCGTCCAGCGTGAGGGGCTTGGCGGTGGCGAAGGCGGCGGCGCCGGTCAGGGCCAGCGTCGCGTCGCCGCTGAACGTGACACCGCCCGTGCCGAGGTTGTCGTCGGCGCTGACGATCAGCCGGCCCGCCTCGATGACGGTGCCGCCGGCGTAGCTGTTGGCCGCGGTCAGGGTGAGTTCGCCGGGCCCATCCTTGGTCAGGCTGCCGGCGCCGGCGAGCTCGCCATCCCAAGTCACACCGGCGGAGTTGGTGACCTCGAGCGTGCCGGCGGCGTCCAGCTGCATGGCGCGGGAAGTCGCGAACGGCGCGCTGCCGAAGATCTCGAGTGTGGAATCGCCGGTGAACACGACCGGCCCGGCCCCGATGTTGTCCGTGCTCTCGATCCGCAGCCGACCGTCGTCCAGCGTGGTCGGGCCGGAGTAGCTGGCAATGCCCAGCAGCGTCTGGGTTCCGGTGCCGACCTTGGTCAGCGCGCCCACCCCGCTGGCTCCGTTGATGTTGCCGTAGTACACGGCGTCCATGGCGCCGCCCAATTGCACGTCGCTGTCGTTGAGGTTCAACGGGCCGACACCCGCGAGCGCGCCGACCGTGGGGCTGGCGGCATACAGGTTCACCGTTGACATCGAGCCGATGGTCAGCGTGGCGGTGGGGGCGATGTTGCCGTCGCCGTAGAGATCCAGGGTGACGGCGTCCAGGTAGACGTCACCGGTGCCCAGGCTGCTGGTCAGTCCAACGCCCACGTTGCCGTAGCGGAGGACAGTCCCGCCGCTGTAGGTGCTGGGCGCAGCTCCCTCAAAGAAGGTGTAGCTTAGGCTGCTGTTGCCGTATGCGCCCGTTACGGTCAGTGCGCCGGGGCCGCTGATGGTTCCGCGATGCGTCAGGGTCTCGCGGCCCTCTGTCATCACGATCCCCCCGCCGAGGTTGCCCAGGTAGATATCCTGAGGCACATAGTGTGCGGCGGCCCCGGTCGCGGCCGCCAGCGCGCCGCCGTTGAGGACAATCCGGGCACTGCCCAGGTTGGTTCCGCTGGTGTAGTTGAGGCTGCCGCTGTTGATGGTGACATCACCCGTGATGTTGTTCGTCGCGGCGTTGAACTGCACGGCGCCCGTACCCGTCTTGGTGATGCCTTCGGCGGCCGTCACACTGCCGTTGATGCTCATCGTTCCGGTGGTCACGTTGATGATGCCTTCCACGGGCGTTGCGCCATCGGCGAACGCCAGGTTCGGGCTGATGGTGTTGCCGGTGCTGATGAAGCCGCCGCTGCGGAGGGTCAAGGTCGCCGTGCCCGCGATGTTGCCGGTGGTCTTGAGGGCGTAGATGGCGTTGTTGGCAGTGAGGGCGGCCGCGCCGGTCACCACCACGGCATTGGGGTCGGCGATGTTGATATTGTTGGTGCTGCCGGCGGTGTTGGCGACCAGGCCGTTGCCGCCGTTGCTCAGGAAGTTGCCGGCGTTGTCCATCAGCCAGGGGGCGACGATGCCGTTGACCGGCGTCAGGCCGACGCCGGCGGCGCGGATGAACTGGCTGGTGCCCAGGGCCCCGCTGGCGGCATAGACGGCCGGCGTGGCGCGGTTGTCGCGGGTCACGGTGCCGAGGTCGAGGTCAAGGGTCGAACCGGCACCGCCGAGCCTGGTGCCCACCTGCGGGCTGCCGCCGGCAAAGTCGGTGGCGGGGATCGCGAGGGTGCCGGCCACCCCGGTCACGCCGAGATACTCGAACGACCCCGCCTTCATGTCCAAGCCCGAAGTGCTGCCCAGCGGGCTGCCGGAGGCCTGGGCGGTCGCGCCCAAGTTGCCGCTGAAGACAGTGGTCTGGCCGCTGTAGGTGTTGGCCGTGTTGAGGATGACGCGGCCACTGGGGATGAAGGGAACCGCCCCGACCAGCACGTTCGAGGGCGTCGCACCCACGTCGCTGAGCACGGCGTTGACGTTGAAGGCGGTGGTGTTGCCGCTGTTCATGGCAAAGCGATAGGTGTCACCGCTGCCCGGAGCCAGCGTGGCGGAGTTGAGGTGGCCGCCGTTGCCGCCCAGGAACATCGAACCGCCGCCGAGGGTTGCCATGTCGGTGATCTGGGTGTTGTTGACTGCCAGCGCCAGGATGCCGTTGGACTCGCTGCTGAGGAACGTCGGGGCGATATTTTCCGCGATCTCAACCTGGCCTGCCAGCCTTCCGTTGGACGCGACGGTGACGGTTGCCCCCGCGCCGAGGTTGGTGGCGATCGAGTTGAGCTTCAGCCGCCCGCCGGGCATGACCTCGACATTGCCGGTGCCCAGGCTGGATGTCGCGGCGACCTCGACCTTCCTCGCGCTGGCCAGATCATTCACATAGCCGATCGCCTCCACGAGGGTTCCACCGGCGTACGTGTTGCCGGTTCCCGTGACTCGGCCTTCGCGCATGACTACAGGCTGAGTGTGAGCGCCCGCCACACTGTCCACGATGTTGCCGCGGAACTCGGTGATCCTGCTCCAGGTCGCCGTGCCCAGCAGACCACGCGGTGCGGCCGATTCCCGGTTGACCGTGATCGTGCCGCTGTAAACCAACGGGTTGCTGTCGTTGTCATTGCTGCCAAACTGCAACAGGCCGCCGAGGTCCAGGGTGCCGACAAACTCCTGCTGGTCGCTCTGGTTCGCGGCGGAGAAGCCGCTCCGCGCCCAGGTGAGAGTGCCGGCGTTGACCAGGGTGTCGCCGGTGAAGGCCACATCGCCGCCGTTGTAGTTGACCGTCGCGCTGCCGACCCCATCCTTCACGAATGCTCCGGTGCCGGTGATCTGTCCCAAGGTCAGCGTGTTGCGGGGGAACCTTGGGGTGATGAACGTGTTCACGCCGTCGAGTGTGGTCGTGCCGTTGAACGTCGAAGCATAGTTGTTGCTGTCGGCGGCGTTGGCTGTCAGAGTGGCGCCCGGGGTCATCGTCAGGTTGTTGAAGGTGCGGGAGCCGCCGCTCGCGATCAGGCTCGAAGCCCCGGAGACGGTCACATTCGTGGCCGCCAGTGCGCCGCTCGTCACCAGGCTTCCGCCTTCCAGGCTCATCGCGGCCGAGCCGATCTGGTTGGTGTTTCCAACCGACAGCGTGGCGCCGTTGACCACGTGAATCGTGCCGCCGGTGATGTTGTTGGCGGCGTTGAACAGGACTGTGCCGGTCTTGGTGGCGCCGCTGACGGTTCCCCCGTAGCCGATGGTGATGTCGCCGCCGGCTAGGCTGTCGATGCTTTCGCTGATGGTGAAGGTCGATCCTGTGGTTGCGGAGAAGACGCCGCCGGTTGGGGCGATGACGATGTTGCCGCCAGCGGTGTTGGCCAGCGTCATGCCGGAGATCCACTGGTGGTTGGTGATCATGGCGCCGTTGTTCAGCGTCCAGTCGCCAGCGCTCGTCTGGGTGTGACTCGTCGAGTTGATGTCGTGCCCGGACAGCTCGAACACCACCGGGTTGCTCAGGTTGTTGATGCCCTGCACGTCGTTGACGCCGTTCATGATGCGGATGACCCCGGCACCGGGGACGCTCGCGGGGGTCAGTTGCGTTCCGTTCAGGGCGGTGTTGGTATACGCGGCGACGATGCCGCCGGGGTTCACGGTGATTGTGCCGACCCCGCTCAGGCCGCCGCTGACGTCGGCAATGAGGGCGCCGCCGGAGAGTATGTTCACATTGCCGTTGAAGGCGCCGGCGCTGTCGGCGTCGACCATGCCGCCGTCCCGCACCTCGATCGCGGCCAGGCTTCCCGGCCCGGCGACGCCGCCCATGGTGTTGTCGCGGCTCAGCCGCAGGTAGGCCCCGTTGGTGACGGAGAACTTGCTTACGCCGCTGTAGTCGGCGGTGGGCGCGGCGCCGCCGGCGTCCAGAACGACGCCCATGAGCGCATTGTTGCCGGGGCTGTTGGTGATGTAGGCGGTATAGCGGCTCCCGCCCGCGCCGGCGACGGTCAGGGTCGAGGCATTCGTGCCGTTGCCGAGGGTGAGGTTGTTGCCGTTCGAGGCACCGATCGTGTTGAGGTAGAAGTCGCTGTTCACGTTCAGCGTGCCGGTGGTCATGCTCATGGTGCTGACGCCCTTCCACGGGGTGCCGGCGCCGACCGTGAGCCCGGCGGGCATCGAGCCCGCGCGGAAATACCACTTGGCGTCATTGGGCAAGTTGGTGATGCCCCCCGTGGCCGTGCCGCTGCTCTTGTAGATGATGGCGTCCTCATCGAGCGTCAGGTTGCCGGCATTGTAGTCCAGCGTGGCCAGACGGGCGTCCGTGCCCGAAATCCGGCCCAGGGCCTTGACGGTGATGCGGTCGGCCACGGTCAGATTCGCGCCGATGTTGACATTGCCTTCCCCGCAGACCGTCACGCCTTTCGGGTTGGAGGTGATCCCTGTGGCGTTGTAGTTCAGGGTGCCGCCACGGTCGGCGTAGTTGACCAGCACCTCGCTGCTGCCCAGCGCGCCGGCGACGGGCGCGGTCAGTGAGCCGCGGTTGACAGCGAAGGTCGCGCTGAGGTTTGGATTGGCCTGGCTGATGGTCACGTCCGAGTCACCACCTTTGCTGATGAAGGCGGTGCCGCGCAGTTGATTGGCCACGTTGAATGCGCCGCTGTTCAGCCCGATCGCGCTGTTGTCAAAGATGATGGGCTTGGTGAGGCCGGTGCCCGCGTTGAGAGCACCACCATTGAGGTGGATTTCTGGCACGTTTGGAATGGTCGCGTCACTGTTCGCCCCGGAGAAACTGACATTGGTCCCGTTGATGTATAGATTGCCGCTGAACGTGTTCGTGCCCGCGAAAGTAATGTTGTTGCCGCCGAACAGCACGACATTCACGGGGTTGCCATTGTCCGCCAGCACGCCGTCAAAGGTGATGGTGCGGTTGCCGTTACCCGGGCCTTGGACAAAGAGCTCATTCCCGGCAGGAATCAGTGTTCCATTCGTGACCCTCATCCAGTCCGTGGTGCCGCCGAAGTAACCGGAGGTCAGGGTCAGGGTGTTGGTGCCCAGGTCCAGAACGCTGTTGACACCGCTGTCCTGGCCACCGAACTGCAGTGAGTTGATGCTGCGCGAACTCGTCAGGGTCGCGGTCGGCGTAGCGTCGCTGACATAGACGTTGAAGTTGTCGGTCGCCGCTCCGGCATTGATGTCCGTCACCAAGGCCGGCACGACGCCCTCGCTGATGGCCTGGCTCAACGTCCGCACTCTCCCCTGGTTGTAGGACCAGAAACCCGCGCCGCCAACCATCAAGCCATTCACCAGCGTTGGCGCCTGGACGATGGTGACCGTGTTGCCGCCGGCGATGTTGTCGCCGAAGCCAACGGTCGCGCCCGTGTTGCGCGTGAGAGCGTTGATGGTGAGGATGTTGTTGCCAGCGATATAGTTGGGGCCGGCGGCGGCGGTGACGTTGCCGAAGTGCTCGTTGCCTCCCGTGCCGCGGATCGTGCCGCCTCTGAGCACGATGCTGGCATCGTCCCGGATGCGGTCGGGAAGGTTGGTGCCAAGGTTGTTGTTGACTTCGAGGACGCCGCCGCCGTCCACGATGAAGCTGGTCGGGTACTGCAACGTGGCCATCCCGCCCAGGCGAAGCGTGCCGCCCCCGGACGCAATGCTGACGTTGCCGGTGATCGCGTGGGTATAGTTGGTGAACGCCACCATCCCACTGAGCTGCTTGGTGATGCCGGCGCTGCCGGTGGCAATGCCCGACACCGTGACGCCGCCGCTGCTGCTGCCGATTGCCAGGGGGCCGGAGCCGAGCGTCACCGGCACCGCGAGGGTCTGCGTGCCGGCGGCGGACGGGGCGCGGTTGAGGCCGCCGGCGCCAAGCTCCAGGCTGCCGCTGCCGCCGAGGGTGAGGTTCTGCCTCAGGTTGAAGCTCAGCCCGCCGACACTCTGGCCCGGCCCCAGCAACACGGTGTCGCCGACGTTCAGGCCGGCTGCGGTGAACAGCGCCGTGTCCCCGGCGCCCGGCGCGGTGTTGTCCGGCGTCCCCGTCCAGTTGAGTCCCGTCGCCCATGTGAGGTCGCCGCCGCCGCCGTCCCAGGTCATGTCCGCGGCCCGCAGGGGCAGGGCGAGTCCGGCCCCGAGCAATCCCGCCGCCAGTGTGCACGCCACGATGGAGCCGAGTCTGGTCTGCATGCCGCGTCCTCCTGTTTGCCGACCGCTACGTTCGACCCTATGCCTGACAGGGAAACCGCTGTCGTATCCTTGAAGACTCGCCAGACGCCTCAGGACTGCGCTCATGTCCGACCTCCTCGTCCTCTCGGCCTTTCGCGCCCGCGGGCCGATCCCGCCCCGGCCGGCGTCGCTCTCCGTATCGTGATCGCCATTGGTATCGGCATCATTCAGTCGGCGGCCTTTCCCGCCGTGACGGCTTGTCAGGGCGCCAGCAGATCGTCAATATCCGCCTCGGCCGGGCCGGTCTTCTCCTCGGCCTTCTCACCGGGCAGCGGTTCCGGCTCGGGGGGAGCGGCGGGATCGTCCGCCCGGGCCTCGTCGGGCGCCGTGCCGGGCTGTTTCTGCGTCTGCGACTTCGGCTTCTCGGCCGGCTTGCGGCAGGAGAGCACGCAGGACTCGACGTCGCTGGAGATCAGCCGGTCGCCGTCGTACAGCCCGGCGACCACGGTGTAGATCCCCTCGCGCGCGTCGGCCGCCAGCGTCAGCTTGGCCAGACATTGCCCGGCGGCGCCCGCCGGCAGCGTCACCGGCAGGTTTGCGGACTCCGCAGAAACCCCCTCGGGAAGGCTCAGCCTGACCTCGCCGGCGAGCGCGGCGGCGGTGAGGTTGCGCAAGGCGACTCTCCACTCCAAGCTTCCGCCGGGGGCCACGGTCCGCCGCCGCAGGACGTCCTGCACGAAGAAAGCCCGCGCCGGCCCCTCGGGGGCGCCGTACACCTCGAAGGCCCGCAGCGCCGACAACTTCGGGATCCACGGAATGCTCTTGAACAGGCAGGGGTTGACGTCGCGGACGAGGATGCGAACCCGGTCGGTCGTCACCGGGGCGAAATCGTGCACGGTGCAGTTGGCGTAGAAGTTGCCGCGCATCTCGGCGACCGTCCTCCAGTCGTTGTCGGCGAAGACCTGGATGTCGTAGTCGCGCAGGGTGCGGGCCCAGCCGCCGTACTCGTGGACGACGCGTACGCGGCCGACCGGCGTCGCCGTGGGCAGCTTCACCTCATACCAGTCCGGCCACTGGTCCTTCCCGTCGCCGTGCTCCTCCCATCCCCAGGGCTGGCCGAAGATGCGCAGCCCGCTCCATCCCGTCCAGTCGCCGGCGATGGCGCCCGCCGGCCCGAGTCCCGCATACTTCGCGGCCAGCTCGGTGTGCCCCTTGGCGAGCGACGAGGCGGTGGCGGTGGCGCCGAGGGTGGCCAGGGCCAGGTTCGGCTGCACCGGCAGAGAGGGGAAGACCGGTTCGAGGGTGTGCCCGGCGCCGACCGCGAGGTAGAGCGGGTCGCCGCCGATGTCGAGGCGCAGGACGCCGTTCTCCGGTTGCATCTCGCGGCGGTTGCCCATGAGGTCGGTCACGGTGACCGCGGCGGCGTCCGTGGCGACCTCGAGGCCGGCGGTGTCGGTGCTGGTGTAGACCGCGGCGACCTTGCGTTCCGCGTCGGCGAAGACCAGGAAGTGGTGGCCGCGGCCGGGCAGGGGGCGTTCCTCGACGAACGCCGCGTCGCGCAGGCACTCGTTCATCACTTGGATCGAGATGGCGGCCGAGGTCGGCCACGCGCGGTAGAAGAGGAAGAACTCGTTGTAGCCGTGCTCAATGAGGTAGAAGACGTAGACCTTGCGCCGCGGGACGCCCATGGCCTCGGCGTTGAGGTGCATGACGACGGCGTGGCGGGCCTGGCTCTCGCGCCGCGCCTGGAAGCGGTCGTAGGTGTAGTCGGCGTAGCCCCAGCCGCGGTGCCAGGCGGACTCGGTCATCCAGAGGTCGGCCTCGCGGTCGTCGAAGTCGCGCAACACCTGCCCGTACAGGTCGAGCTCGGCGCGGTAGGCCTCGTCGAAGCCCAGGCCGGTGTAGGGGTGGAGCGAGACGCCGTCGAAGAAGGCGTGCCCGCCCAATTCGTAGAGCCGCCTCACCCAGGCGTGGTTCTCGAGTCCGCAGATGCTGCCGCCGAGGAAGTTGGCCTTGGGGTCGCCGGCCTTGATCGCCGGGTAGATCGGCTTGAGCAAGTCCTCGATGTAGCGCTCCGGCGGCATGCCGAGGTTGGGTTCGTTGGTCGGCTCCCAGGCATGGACCCCGTTGGCGGCGGCGGCCCGCGCCCACCCCTCATACCAGCGCGCCAGGGTCTCGCGGCGGGCGGCGCGGCGCTCGCCCTCGTCCGGATGCTGTTGCTCGAACCACTTGTCCAGGTCGCGGTCGTTGGGATGCCCGCTCATGAGGAAGACGATGTCCTTCACGCTGCCCTGCCGGGCCAGCTCGACATACTTGGCCAGCCCTTCGCTGTACTTGTCCCAGTCAATGTCCTGGCCGTCGGCGGTGCGGCACTGCATCCAGATGCCGGTCAGCGAGGGGGTGCTGCGCAGGCCGCGCATGCCCAGCAGGTTGGCCAGGACCATCTCGGTGTCGTGACCGCCCGCCGTGAACAGGTCGCGGAACGCCGGGTACTCGGGGCGGATGCGGGCGAGGTTGAATTCGCAGCTGCGCACGGCGGACTTGGCCGCGCCGGCCGCGGCCAGCGTCAGCACGCCGCGGAAGAAGCCCATGCCCTGCGGCCGCAGCTCGATCTCGACGTTTCGCGGCCCCCCGGCGACCAGCGTGATCTCCTCGGCGCCTTCGCCGGCCGGACGCTGGGCATGGTCTTCCAGCCGCCACGCCACCCTCCACGTGCCGGGTTCAACCAACCCGGGCGGGAAATCGAGCACGAAACGCACCGGCTCATCCTCGAAGAACAGGTTCAGCGCATGCACGCCGGCCACGGTGAAATACGGGGCCGCCGCGCGCGCCTCCGCCGCCGCCGCGCCGTGCACCGACAGCACGATGCGCGACTCCGGCGTCGCCTCGTGCAGCGACCAGTACCCGCGCCGGCCCTTGCGCGGGTCGGGCGAGGCCGCATCGAGGCCGTCCAGGGGGCCATGGCCGACACCGGAGACGCCGCGGATGTCCAGCCGCGTGCCGTCGCGGTGCCGCACCCCGATCTCAGGCCAGTACTGTCCGAGGTTGTTGTAGAAGGAGAAGATGTGCCGGCTGGGCTGGCGCGCCGTCGGCAACGCGTCCTCGACACCGCTGACCAAGTTGACCACGGAGACGGCGTCCGGCCCGAATCCGGCCAGCAGGCTGTAGGCCGGGGCGAGGCCGTGCGGAGGCGCCTTCTGCGGACGCAGCTTGTCGAAGCTCAGCTCGATGCGGTCGGCGAAGAACTCGAACCGCACGGCGGGCAGGTCCGGGGTCTTGACCGGGCTGGCGTCGCCCACGTTCAGCCCGTCGTCCTCCGCGTCCTCGCCGTCCAGAACCTGCTCGACGGTGGACTTGCGCACCTCGCCCTCGCGCAGCAGCAGCGCATGATCGCCCTCGCGCGAAATGTCCCCCAGCTGCATCTCGCGGCGGTCGAGGGCGAAGGCCAGGCCCGACAGCACCACCGTCTCCCCCGCGAGAACCCGCACGTGGCCGTCGCGGAAGACCTCGGCGCGGTAGGCGGCCGCCTCGACGGTGTAAAGCGGAATGGGATTCTCGGCCAGCTCCATCTCGTCGGCGTCCGCCTGGCGGATGCGGACCGGGCCGTCGGCACCGGCGCACCGGACCGCAAGGGGGGCGCAGCCTAGGGCCAGCATCCAGGCGAGGACGGGACGAAGCTTCATGCGGGCAGGTCCTTGAGTTGCGCGGGCGAGACCGCCGTCCGCCGTTGCTGGGCGGCGTCGGTCGTGACCATGACGGTGGGGGGCACCAGCCGGAGCTGCGGGGCGGGGCCGAGCCGGCCGCGGATGCGATCCAGCAGGAGCCGCATCAACTCGCGGCCGGTCTGATCATTGTGCTTGTCAACCGTGGCCAGGGGCACCGTCGGCGCCAGGTCGCGTTCCGGCGAGACCGGCCAGAAGTTGTCGTAGCCGACGATGGCGACGTCCTCGTTCGGGCGCACGCCGAGCAGCTGGCAGGCGGCGGCGGCCCGCAACGCCTCGGTGTCGCTGATGACCATCAGGGCGTCTGCCTTGGCCGGCCCGTGCAGACGCTCGATCAGGTGCCCGGCCATCAGGCGGCGGTGGTAATCGAACAGCGCTTCGACGGCCGCTGGCATCTCCTCGGGAGCCGGCGCGGGGACCACCAGGGGTTCCAACGGCTTGATGCCTGCCTCGCGCATCGCCCGGCGGAAGCCGGCCAGCCGGGCCCGGCTCCAGTAGGTGGAATCCGTGGGCCGCCGCCACAGCGGCAGGATGCGGCGGTGCCCCCGCCCGAGCAGCCACTGCGTGAGGGCGAAGGCGCCGTTCTCATGGTCCGAGACCACGCGGTCGCAACTCTCCCACATTGGGTCGTCGCTGTTCACGGCCAGCGGGAGGCGCCCGATCCACTCGCTGAAGTACTCCCGGTGCATCCAGTAGTCGGCGGTGACGCCGCCGATCACCACGCCCTGCGGCGCGTGGCGCGGGAGCTGGCGCATCTGGTTCCGGGTCAGGGAGGCCGGGTTGAGCAGGAGCAGATGCCAGCCGGCCTTCTGCGCCTCCTCGATAGCGCCGGAATCGATCGACAGCAGGTCGCCCTGCACCGGATGCACCCCGGGATCCTGCAGCTTGGTCACCATGGCCACGGTCTCGGACACCGCCGCCGTGGCCGCCGCCCCGTTCGAGAACGCCACCTGCCGGCGCCCGTGGTTGCGTTCAATCACCCCCTCCCGTTCGAGCCACGCCAACGCGCCCCGCAATGTCATGCGCGAGACGTTCAGCGACTGGCAGAGCGGCCGCTCCGCCGGCAGGATCTGCCCCGGCCCCAGCGTCCCGTCCTCAATCTGCCGACGCAAGGTGCGGATCGCCTGCCGGACGACCTGGCCGCGGACGTCCTCGACATTCACGCGTGTGTATCCTTCAGATTGGGCACATCACCCGCCGTCGCCCCCGCCGCGGCCAGTCCTTCCGCCGTCGCGTGGGGCGTGCGCGCCGACCTGGCCGGTCGCGTGGCCGGCTGAGCGCGCCGGGCCCACGTTCTCAGCCCATGCCAACAGGACCAAGATAGACCACACGGTATGGCATGTCAAGTGACGGCTCCCCAAAAAAAAGGCCGGGCCGTGGGCCGTGGATCGTGGGGGCCCCGGAGGGGCCGAGGTATGTAGCCCCCGGTGCAACCGGGGGGTACCGGCCGACCACCCCATGCCGAGCGCCCCAAAGCGGGCGCGTGTAACGAGGGGGGGGCGTCCAGCCGCAGGTCGCAGGTCGTGAACCTTGGCGCCGGCGGTCTCCGCCGGTCATGCCGGGAACCTGTGATCGGTGATCGGTGACCCGTGATCGGTGATTCCGCCAACGAAGGCACGAAGGCACGAGGCACCCGTGGATCCTGGCGCCGGCGGTCTCCGCCGGTGAAATCCTGAACCGGCAAACCGGCAAACCGGTAAACCGGTGATCGGTGATTCGTGATCGGTGATTCCGCCAACGAAGCACGAAGGTACGAGGCACCCGTGGATCCTGGAGCCGGCGGTCTCCGCCGGTGATGCTCAATAGGTCAGCTGCGTGCCGTAGGCGTCCATCTGATACTGGGGGCCGCGGCCGGCGACCTGGCAGACATGCCGGTCGAGGAACGCCACGTTGAGGAAACCGTCGTGGCGGGTGAGGTCGCGCTTCCTGTGCCAGTTGGCGCAGGTTTCGGCGATCAGCGTGAGGCCTGACGGCGGCAGGGCCTTGCCGGTCCAGTCCACGATTTCGGCCCCGCCCATGAACTGGCGGGTTCCCCAGTTGGAGCCGCACGAGGCTACGCGGGGGCACGCGCCACCCACATGCTTGACAACGCGAGGTCGTCCGGCTATCCTTTCTGGCAGTCACCACGGTGGGATGGGGCCGGATGTGGGGCAGTCGGGCCTGGCAGGCGTCCGCGCGGTGATGCAGAATTGGCTCGGCAGATGAGTCAACTGGAGTCGTGGTCTCACGGTCAAGGAGTGCTGGTCACGCGGTCGGAACCCACGGTCAGAAGGAGAGCGAGACATGGATGCGATGTGTGCGACGGCCAGAGTGGAGCGTGTTGTGCGTAACCCCAACAGGAGCGAACGAACGGAGGATGGTACCATGACGGAAGCACAGGGTCAGAGTCGGCGGCTGGTCGGGTCGGCGGTGGTGGCGGCGGTCTTGATGCTCACCTGCGCCCAAGGCTACATGGTCAATTTCCTCGACACGTACAGCGACGAAGGCGCCCGCCTGTGGACCAATACAACCGGCACCGGCACCACCACGGGCTCTGTTGCTGGGGAGAGCCTTGGCGGCGACAGGGATGTCGACGCATGGGCAGGGGCCCCCGGTACCGGTGAAGTGAGCTGGTCGGTCGACTGGCACAGCCTGGCGAACCCGACCCGCAGCGTCGGCACCGTCATGCTGCTCCCGGGGCCGCGGACGCCAGGCAGCATGATCATCTCCACGGGCACCTGGAACGGCAGCAGCATGGACTGGACACCCGTTTACGACAATACCGCCACACCGCTGATCGATGTGCAACCGAACTTCAAGCCGGTGTTGGTCAACGTGGATGTCGTGGATGCCAACGGGCTGAAATACGAGGTTATCGACACCGGCAATCTGGCCTACGACCACAGCGGCAGCCGGGGGATGGCCAACATCTATCTGTTCCCCGGCGGCCTGTACAACTTCTCCGCCCTCGTCACCCCCGACGCCGCCTCGGAGAGCAGCACGGCCCCGTATTCGGCCCGGATGACCCAGCCCGACCTCAACCTTACGATAGATGGCCTGCCCGGTGACGTGCAGGGGGAACTCAACGACGGGACCGCGTACCAGGAAGCGATCACCTACACCTTCAACGAGAGCCAGTACCTGGCGGGAGTCCTGGTCAATATCAACACTGTCCACAATCCCATGTGGTGCTGGAAGACGTGGGAGATCGCCGACCTCGACGGCAACGTGCTGGCGCAGTCGCAATGGGGAGTCGCCGGCGACAACGATCCCTTCACGGCACCGGCCGGCGACACCTTCCAGTTCCTGGGGTTCGACGGCGGACCGATCTGGACGACTGGCTTCATCCTGCGCGGCCCGTTCGGCCTGCTTACCCCGCCTTCTGATCAGACCCATGGGAACCGGATGGGCGAGGTCTGGGGGGTTGCGGCGGAAATCCCCGAACCGGCCAGCCTGTCGGTGGTGGCTCTGGGCGGTTTGGCCTGTCTCAGACGCCGCCGCGCATAGGCACGGACGACGTTGGGGAGTCTTGTGTTGGACGCCGTCGTGGATCGGGCTGTGAGGCGTCCTCCCCGCCCGCCGCACCAACCCGCGCTGCAACGGCGGCGTCGAGTGCGCCCGGCGCGGAACCGAGGACCGGTTCGAGGGCTGGATCGCCGGCTTGGGTATGCTGTCTACCGAACACATCCCGGCTCACGCCAACGCCACCATCAGGGATCTCAACCACCGGAAGCCGCCCGTCCGTGGCGGCGGCCCCGATGAAACGAACGGCAAGGAGGCGCAGATGAGCGGGCAAGCGACAGCGCGTTGTGTCAGACTCGTGGCCGCGGGCGTGACAATGCTCGGAGTGGGGCTGTGCGCCTGCGCCGCGCCGCTCGAGTACTGGCAGCTCACCGTCGGCGCCGACGGCGCGGCGGCCGGGCCGGTTCCCCTCCAGACGGTGGAACGGGACGCGCCCCCTTCGGCGGCAGACCCGGTCCAGGTGACCCCTCGGCCCGTGGAAGGCGCCCGGGAATACGTGATCCTGCGCATCCCGTCGCATCCCCCGGCTGCGCCCGCAGTGGAAGTCCGCCGCCCCGGCCAGGATACGCTCTACTACTGGCTGGTCGGCCATGCCGGGCTGTTCCGTTCGCCCATCGCGGGCCCCGCGGTCGCCGCCAACTGCGACAAGGCCCGCACGGACAACCGCGTGACCTGGCCCCGGACCGCGCCCTACACGGCCGTCACCGTTCTGCGCACGGACACGCCCGAGCCGCCCGCCGGCATTCAGCATGCCCTGATCGCCTGGGGGACGGACAAGGGCGAGGCCGTCGACACGGCCGGCGCCCTCGCCTTGGCCGACTACCCGTGCCACCCGCAGGGCACCGCGGCCGGCCGCGCCCCGGTCGGCACCGGCCCCTTCCTGGTCGGCCGCAGCACGGGCGACGCCATCCTCGACACCGGCGAGCTGAAGCCGTTCGCGCCCGAGCCGACCCGTTCCCTGAACGAGAAGCGGCCCAATCAGTTCCAGGCGGCGAACCCGCCCCGCGCCGGTGCGCTGAACCTGCAGATCCGCAACGACCAGCCGGGCGGCCAGTACGACTGGGGCGGGCCGGTCGGGCTGAACATTGACCAGACCGATCTTGCCGGGGGCCACAACGACTACGCGCAGCGCGCCGGCGGCCCGCATGTGAAGAGCTTCCACATCCCGCTCTACCTGTGGCAACACAACTTCACCTACGGCCAGGTCGCCAACCAGGTCGTCTTCAGCGAGAAGCACGGCGAGGGCGACAACGTGATCTTCACCGTCCACAACACCACCGAAGGCCTGATCGAGGACGGCGGCGACGAGGGCACGGAGGTCTTCATGAGCTCCGCCACCCGCAAGCTCACCGTGTTCGACTACGCGCTCGCCGAGGACGCCCCCAGGCTGAGCACGCGCCTGAAGGTCGGCAAGGCCGGCCGCACCGGCGCCGGCCGGGCGGTGGTCAACCTGAGCCGGGCCGTCAAGGATGGCGCCATCGTCCGGATCGATGATGACATGAAGATCGTCCCCGAGCTTCCCGACCGCCACGCGGCCAACCGGGTCACCCGCCTGACCGGCGAGGGCACGCAGTGGACGCCCGCCATGGCCGGCTGGTATGTCTCGCTGGACTGCGACACGCGCGCGGACGGCATCCGCCAATGGTACCGCGTCACCCGTGTCAACTCCCCCACCTCGATGGACATCCTGGCGTATACCTACTTCAGCCCCTCGACCTATCTCGGCCACGCCGGAAACGTCGTCCGCCACGGCGCCGCCTTCCGCGCCTATGCCGGCGACAAGGGCATCAAGCACGAACCGCGCCCCAGCCCCGACGCCAAGGCGGCGCCCGACGGCCGCGAACCCTACCAGCTTGCCCCCGCCACCAACATCGCCGATCCGTCACTGCTGGACGGCGATCTCCACGTCATGCCCCTCAAGGAAGCCTGGAGCCGCGGCGACACTATCCAGGTCGTCGCCGGCCCCCAGAACTGCATCTCGATCGGCAAGTTCGGCATCCACGGCAAACTCCTGCCCCAGGACTGGGTGCACGGCCTGTGGATGCACAACTGGTCGGACCGCCTCAGCAACGCCGGCGCCCTGGTGATCATGGGCAAATGGAACAAGGGTGTTGAGATCATCCTCGACGACGAGGGGCTCAGCGACGGCGTCAAGGTGACCGGAACCGCCGGGCCGGCCGGCGGCGCCTTCGTCGCCCCCGCCGACACCACTGCGCTGCGCATCGGCGACGTGCCCGTCGTCCTCGCCGGACGTTCCGCGTCGAACGAGGTCGTCTTCGCGCGGGACACTGCGGCGGGGTCCGCCATCCTCGGGCTCGGCAGCCAGCGCGTCACCCTCGGAGACGGTGTGCGGCTGGCGGGCAACCCGCAGGTCCGCGGCCGCACGGTTCTCTCCGGCGACGGCCGCACCGCAACCTTCACCATCCCCTTCGCCGCGCCCTATCCCGAGGTGCCGCACATCGTCGCGTCCTCGAACCTTCCCCTCGGCATGGGGGTGGATCACGTGACGCCGGAAGGCTTCTCCGTCACCTATGCCGCGCCGCCGCCGGCCGGCAAGGACAACATCGCCGTGACTTGGATCGCCGTCGAATGAAGAGGCATGGGGGTCAGTCCTAATAATTGCCTTTATCTTTGGGGCCGTCGGGTTTTGCGAGGGGCTGTATTCCATGTCCTGCCGCAGTCCACGGCCCTGGCAGTGTATGGACACCGCGCCGCAGTACGCCAGACACAGGCAGGTTGGATCACTTGGCCTGAGCGATTCACGAACAAGGAGGCAACGGAGACACGGGAGGTGCATCTCGTAGATTCGCAACAGCCCACGAACCACTGCGAGCGCCGTCGCTTTCCGCGCCGCCCAACCGCAAGTGAGGTTGGAACCCCCTGCAACGCAAACCCTCCGTTGCCTCCGTTTCCTCTTTGTGAACAATCCAGGTCGGGCTCTCTGCGGAGACCTCTGCCGGTCACCAGGCCTGCCAGTTGCGGAAGACCGGCGGCTGGTCGAGGTTGCGTACCTCGACTTGGTGCTCCCCGGACAGCAAGGGAACGACCAGCACCGGTTCGGCAACACGATCGGCCGCACCGGCCCGCCCGGCCACCGCCGGATCGGTCGTGACTGACGTGCCGGCCAGGCAGGGCACCCCGTCCACGACGGCGGTGGCATACTTGTCCAGCCCTGGCGGAACGGTGAGGTTGACCTCGCGGCCGCCGCCGGCGTGCCGCCCGACGATGCGGTCGCGATGGAAGGTGAAGTCGTACGGACCGACCCCGTTCCAGACCGCCGATCCCCCCGCGCCCGCGCCCTCGCCATCGAGGACGACGATCCGCACCGTGCCCTCGGCCCGGTTCACAACGATGGCGCCGCGGCGGCCGTGGAAGAACGCGCCATCCTGCTCGAACGTCAACGGCTCGGCGTCCTCGAACACCAAGGCGAAGCCGTCCGGCATCTCGATGTGTCGGACACCTGGCGCCAGTTCCTTCGGCGTGCCCGCGGGCGGCTCGAAGCGGATGCCGTGGGCCGGGGCTTCCACGGCGATGAGCCGTTCGGCGCGCGCCTCGTCCGTGGACAGCACCCGCGACGCCGGGACCGCACTGCGCAGCGTGACCCCGCGGTAGCGCGCTTCGCCAGGCCCCTCGCATACCACCAGATGCACCTCGTGCGGGCGGATGCGGACCGCGCCGGCCAGGCCGCGGAAGGCGACGTCGCCGCCGTCGAAGGCGAGCGGCCGGCGGCCGGCAAACACCCAGTCCACGCCCTCGCTGGTCTCGATCCGTAGCACGCCCTCGGCCGGTGTCTCCGTGCGGGGCGGCGCTTCGCCCTCGGCGGCCGGGTAGAGGACGGCCAGGGTGTCGCGGCCGGCGGCGATCGGCCCGACCGCCGTGACGGAGAGGGTCTCATCGGTCTTCCCGTCCATTGTCGCCTGTCCTGGCGTCGGCCACTTGTCGAGGTGGGCGAAGGTGCTGCCCTGGCGGGCGGCCTGGCGCGTCTCGGCCTGGATCTTGTCGAATCCCGGGAACTGCACGAGCAGCCGCGGGCCGTGCGGGCTGCGGTATTCGAGTCCGGCGGCGGCAGGCGTCACCCGGTCGGTGGCTCCCACCGTGCGCAGGTTCCACCAGTACGGGGTCAGCTCTCCCGCGGCGCCTTCGAGGATGTCGAAGCTGTCGCGGAAGACGACGTAGTTCGGCCCGGTGGCGGTCTGTCCCTTGAGGAAGAGGATCTGCCGGCTCCATCGGCGCGGCGGGTAGTCGGCGCGGCCGCGCAGGTAGTCCACGCTCTCGGCGAAGGCGTGGGCGTGCACGGCGGAGGAGGCGTTCCAGGCGCCGATAAGATTGCGGTTGTTGGAGCCCTGGCGCATGTCGGAGGCGACATTTTGCGGGCTGAGGCGGGGATAGCTGTACCAGCCGAACTCGGCATTGAGCTGGATGTATGGCTCGTGCTGGTGCAAGGGGTAGGCGAAGAGGCTCATGTCCACCAGCGGCGCGCCCTTGCTGAAGAGCACAAAGTCGCCCTGGTTGTCGTCGCAGTGGCTGATGAGGTAGCCTTGCCGGTAGGCGAGGAACGTCTCGTTGGGATCGCCGGCGTGCGCCCGCATGGCCACGCCCAGGCCGGGGATCCAGCGGCTGTCCAGCAGGGCGGCCACCTCGGGCAGCGCCGGCGCCGGTTTCCCGGCCGCGTAGGCGGCACAGCGCACGTTGAAGTTGCTGTCGTGGTAGCCGGCGAAGCTGGCGCTCTGGTGCCAGCCCCACAGCAGGCCGGCCGCCAGCGTCGCGTCGCTCCCCTCGGCCAGCCTGAATGCGGGCAGCCACTGCCCGAAGTTGGCCCGTCCCTCGTGGCCCCAGCAGGGGACGGCACGGAAGCCGAAGCGCGGATCCTCGGGCGACTGGAAGCGCAACGGCAGCACGGCCAGGTCGAGCGCGAGGCGGCGGCTGGCCGGGCTCAGCCGTCCCATGCGGTCGAGGATGTTGGCGGCGTGCAGCAGTGTCGGGGCGCTGGCATCATAGTAGGAGAACAGCTCCGACCAGCCGCCGTCGGGCCCGGTGTTCGAGGCCAGCTTGTAGTCCACGAACTGGGACATGACGTCCAGCCACTCCGCCGCCCGCGGGTGGTCGGGCAGCAGGGCCGCCGCGTACAGCAACGGCATGAAGCGGACGATGGCCATGTTGGGATTGCCGAGGTGGACCATGCTGCCGCGCGGGCCGTAGTCCGGCTCGGAGGCTAGGCACGCCATCGCCGCCAGCTGTGCGCGCAGGGTCCGCCGCTGCTCGTCGGTCAGATGACGGCTGGACAGCAGTTCCTCCATCTCGGGCGCCCACTGGGAGGCGGCGTGTCCCTGTCGCCAGAGGGGGAACCAGTAGTCGAGGTCGGCGTTGATCTGGCCCAACGCCGAGCCCCAGTACCCGCGGTTCGCCGCGAGGCGGGTGTATAGGGCTGCCGCCCGCTCGGCCTTGTCCTCGACGTAGAGCCATTGCCGCATCCCCGCCGTCGAGGGTAGCCCCCCATCGCCCGCCAGCGCGGGCTGGATGCCATCGATGAAAGCGCGGTCGAAGAACAGGCGCGGGTAGTCGGCGGCCGTTCCGCCCGGCCATTCGAGGATCCAATCCTTGTAGTCGTCGAGGCTGATGTAACCCTCGTAGCCGCGCAGGTCGTGCAGCGCCTTCAGGCTCTGCATCGGCCCGCCGACCAGCACCCACTGCCGGCGGCCCAACGTGTAGGGCTGCCCGGGGTCGAACTCCCCCGTGTGGGTCGAGCGGTTGGGGTGCGCCTGGGCCGTCAACGGCAGGTGCCAGGCCACGTCGCCGCTGGCGTGCGTGGTCAGCCACTTGAGGCTGTAGGGGCCGTCGGCCCGCCAGTTGCCCGCGTGCACCGGCACGATGCCGACGAACGGCGGGGCTTCGGTCGAGGCCACCTGCGCCGCCTGCACCAGCCCGGCGACATACACATAGTTGCCGAATACCGCCCACGGTTCGATGCCGATGACCGCCCCGGCGTGGCCGGCGTCGTAGGGGAGGGCGTGCGTGCCGAAGGCCGCATTCGAGAAGTCGAACCCCGGCCGCTTGGCCAGCTCCTGCTCAAGGGCGGTCTTCTGCGGTTGTACACCGCTGCCGTACGGCTGGCGCTCCCAGAAGACGTGGTCGGGCCGCCAGCCGCCGGGGCGGGCGCCGCCGGAGAGAGAGAACACCACCGTCGGATCGCGCGGCGCCAGCTGACGCCAGTCGCGGGTCACGCCAACTTCCCCCAAGTCAAACTGCTCATCAATCCAGGCCTGGGCACTGCCCGGCGCCAGGCGCACGGTGAAGCGGTAGAACCGTTCGCCCTCGAAGCGGTAGGCGACCGTCGCCTCGGTGAACAGCGGGCCGTGCCCCGTGATCCGGCAGGTGTAACCCACCACGGCCAGGGCCTGTTCCGGGGTGCCGCCCCCGAAGTAGCTTCCCCCGACCCATTCCCCGCCATGCAGGCGGAAGCCCTGCAACGGCCCCGGCACCAGGCCGGCCTGCTCCTGGCCGCCGTACGCGCGCACCATCGCGTCGTGGTCGCCGCCGATCCGCCGCGGCGCCGCAAACTTGGTCTCCCCCTCCGCCGGCAGACGGACGGCGAAGACGCCGCTGTCAAGCGTCAGGCCCTCCGCGCCGCGCGCCACCGTCGTGGCGGCCGGCTCGGGCGGCTCGCCGGGCACCAGCC
>MVZH01000026.1 GCA_002068325.1 Lentisphaerae bacterium ADurb.BinA184
GATGGGCCGACCGCGCCTGCCTTGGGGTTCCCGCCTCTCTCCGACGCCGAAGCTCGGGTGCTCGGCTGTCTGGTCGAAAAGCAGCTCACGACTCCTGACTCCTACCCCCTGACACTGAACGCCGTGATGGCGGCCTGCAACCAGAAGAACAATCGCCATCCGGTGACCGACTATGACGAGCGCACACTCGCGCGCGCCCTGGACGCGCTCCGGGAGAAGAGACTGGTCTGGCTGGTCGGGCAGCCCGGCCGGGTTCCCAAGTATGAACACCATCTCCTTGAGTGCATCTCTGTCGCCGACCCGGGCCAGGTCGCCGTGCTGTGTGAGCTGATGGTGCGAGGTCCGCAGACCGCGGGCGAACTGCGGTCGAGGGCCGGGCGGATGCACTCGTTCTCGTCACGCGGGGAGGTGCAGGACGCCCTTGACGAGATGGCGGCGCGGCCGGTGCCCTTGGTCGTGCGGCTGCCGCGCCAACCGGGATGCAAGGAATGCCGGTATCTGCACACGCTCGCCGACATGCCGGAGACGGCCTCGGGCACGGAGCCGTCCCCCCTGCCGCCCCCCGAGCCGACCCGTGCCGAGCTTCAGGCCGAAGCAGTGCGGCTGGCCCAACTCGAACAGGATTGCCGACAGTTGCGCGACGACGTCGCCGCCCTTCGCCGCGACCTCGATGCCCTGCGCGAGCAACTCGGAACGCCGTGACACGAGGCCTGGTGCGAGGCGTTCGCCCTGTGGTCCATTCCCTTCGGCTTGTCCTGTGGCCTACACAGGCTATCTTGACGGCTTTACGCGGTGCGTGCGGCCGGGCGACGGGCGCCGGGGCAGTCTCCCCGGCGAGTCAGGCTGTCGCGACGGCGGCACGCGCCAGGAGAGAGCATCGATGCTGAACGTTCTGCTGCTGCGTCATTCGGCCGGGTTCGAACACTCGTATCTGCCCCATGCTGAGGTGACGGTCAAGGAGCTGGGACAGGAGTCCGGGCTCTTCACCGCCACCACCACTCACGCCTGCGGCCGCATCACGGCGGAGACCCTGGCCAAGACCGACGTGCTGATCTTCGCCACCACCGGCGAGTTGCCGTTCTCCGATGAGCAGAAGACGGCCATCCTCGATTTCGTGCGGGGCGGCAAGGGCTTCGTCGGCATCCACAACGCGGCCGACACCTGCTACAAGTGGGCGGAGTACGGCGAGCTGGTCGGCGGCTACTTCAACGGCCATCCGTGGAGCCAGCACGTCTGGGTCAACGTCGAGGACAACAATCACCCGGCGACGCGCCACCTCGGCCGCGGCGTGCTCATGATCGAGGAGGTCTACACGTTCAAGAGCTGGGACCGCGCCAAGACCCGCGTGCTGATGAGCCTGGACAAGGGATCCATCGATGTGAGCAAGGGCAACCGCGCCGACCACGACTACGCCATGGCCTGGTGCCATCCCTACGGCAAGGGACGTTCGATGTATACCGGGCTGGGCCACTACGACGAGGTGTGGCGCCTGCCGTGGTTCCGGCAGCATATCCTCGGTTGCATCAAGTGGGCCGCCGGCATCGAAGGCTGAACCGCGGCCTGCCGCGACGAAGCGCGTCCGCGTGCGAAGGCGGGGCCTGCCGCGACGAAGCGCGTCCGCGTGCGAAGGCGGGGCCTGCCGCGACGAAGCGCGATCGAGCGCGAAGGCGGAACGGGCGGGGGAGGGCGGGGCGCCGGGACGTGCTCCCGCAGTGAGCAGGTCGTGCGGCCTCCGCCTTCGCCACGGCTTCGGCGCGACACGTCCGCCTGCCTGGGCCGTCGCGCCGGGGGCGCCGCGACGTACTGTCTGGGATTTGGCGGCACCCCGGAGCGACCGGCATGGCCCGAGACGACATCCCTGCGGAACGCATCCATGATGTGCACGGCGGCGAGTCGTCCGCCGGGCGATACGTCCTGTACTGGATGCAGCAGGCGCAGCGGGCCGACTTCAACCATGCGCTCGAACTCGCGGTGCGCCGCGCCAATGAACGGCGCCTGCCCGTTGTCGTCGGGTTCGCGTTGGACGCGGGGTTCCCCGAGGCGAACCTGCGGCATTTCACCTTCATGACCGAGGGGTTGCGCGGGACGGCGCAGACCCTCGAACGGCGCGGCATCCACTTTGTCCTGCGCGCCGGAGTCCCGGAGGCCGTCATCCCCGAACTGGCGCGCGAGGCGGCGTTGCTGGTGATGGATCGCGGCTACCTGAGGCTGCAACGGCAATGGCGGCAGGCCGTGGCGGACGCGGTGGCCTGTCCAGTCGTGGAAGTGGAATCGGACGTTGTGGTTCCCGTCGAGGTCGCCTCGGAGCGCGAGGAACTGGCCGCGCGCACCCTGCGGCCGAAGATCCGGCGGAATCTGGAACGCTTTCTGCGGCCGGTCGCCACGCCGCCGGTTGCGGAGTCCGCAAAATCCGGGGCGCCGGCGGGGCTGGATCCGGCGGCCCCCAAGGCGCTGCTGCGGGGACTGCGCATCAATCGTTCCGTCGGCCCGGCGCCGGGGTGGGAGGGAGGCGCGGCCGCGGCCCGACAACGCCTCCGCGCCTTCGTCCGCCACGGCCTCGACCGCTATGCCGAGGGGCGCAACGAACCTGCGGACAACATTGCCTCCGGCCTCAGCCCCTACCTGCACTTTGGGCAGATCTCACCCGTCGAGGTGGCGCTGGCCGTGCGCGAACGCCGTTCCGAGGCCCCGGACGCGGTGCAAGCCTTTCTGGATGAGTTGGTTGTGCGCCGCGAGCTGAGCATGAACTTCGTCTGGCACAACCCGCGCTATGACCAGTACGAGGGGGTGCCGGCCTGGGCGCGGGAGACCCTGGAACGGCATCGCGGCGATCCGCGCGAGGCGACCTACACCGAGGAGGAACTCGCCCAAGGACGCACCGCGGACCCGTACTGGAACGCCGCCCAGCGGCAGATGGTCGCCGGTGGCAAGATGCACGGCTACATGCGCATGTACTGGGGCAAGCGCCTCATCGAGTGGCACCGGCATCCGGCCGATGCATTCCGTATCGCCCTGCGGCTGAACAACATGTACGAACTCGACGGGCGGGACGCCAACGCCTTCGCCGGGGTCGCCTGGTGCTTCGGCAAACATGATCAGCCGTGGCCGGAACACCCGGTCTTCGGCAAGGTGCGCTGCATGAAGCCCAGCGGTCTCGAACGCAAATTCGACATGCCGCGCTACCTCGCCGCCAATCCGTAGCACGACGTGCGGAGGGGCGCGGACTACCTGGTCGGTCGCATCAGCGGCCGGCGTCGCCGACGCGGCCTCGGCTGGGATGGCGCTGGCCCCCCGCGGACAACATGGCCTCCTACGCGGGGATCGCCCCTTGCCAGAGCCAGACTGGCGGTTCGGGCAACCCGCCCAAGGACAATACTCTGACCCCCAAGGTTCCACAGCGAGGCAGGGAGATAAAGGCAATTATTAGGACTGACCCCCGGGGTTTCTCCTGCTGAACCCCGCGCGGGGACAATGCTCTGACCCCCAAGGTTCCACAGCGAGGCAGGGAGATAAAGGCAATTATTAGGACTGACCCCCGGGGGTTCCCGCGCTCACATTTTGGGCGGGGCGGCCTCACGCACGGCCGATCCGTACTCGTCGCTCATGACGAGGACGGCGAAGCGCTCGACGTTGGCCAGCTCATCGGTGTTCAGCGAGGTGTAGTCGAAGCGTCCGCGCAGGTCGGTGTAGCCGTCCTTGTAGAAGCGGACCTGGCCGTTGTTCATGCGGGCGTAGACCTTGACGTAGACCTTGGGGAGGGCGGCGCCGCCCTGGGCCCGGCTGACGCGCAGCTGCCCGTAGCTCTCGGTGATCAGGATGTTGAGCGCGTTCGGGTAATGGCCCTGGGCCTTGGCCACCCCCGGGGCGGTGATCTCAACCATCACGTTGCGCTCACGGAACTCCGGCGCAATGTCGGCCGTGGCCGCCGTCTGCCCGGCGGCCAGCTTGATGTCCTGCGTCTGGGCCGGCTTGATGACCGAGAACTGCCCGGCGATGTCCTGCACAAAGGGATTGCGCGAGAACAGCAGCTCGACGTCCATCGGGTAGTAGTTGACCGTGCAGGAGGCCAAGTTGCGGTAGTCGAGCTTCAGGCGGCCGGCCTCGATGACAAACTCGAGGGCCGGTGCGGAGTCCGCAAGCCGGGTCTGCTGCTGGGTGCGATCCCTGTCGTCAATCACCACCGCGCCCTTGCCGGCGATTTCGTCGGCCTGGGCAAGGACATCGCGGAAGAAGTTCCTCCACCGTTCGACGGGATAGTCGCGGTAGCGGGCGGCGATGCGGGCGGCCTCGGCGGGCTTCTCGCGCGAGAAGGCGAGATAGGCATTCAGGTAGTCGTGCTGGAGCCGGGTCGAGAGGGCGGCGGGGTCGAGGCGGTCAAAGAAGCCGAAGGCTTCGTCGAGGCGATCTTGGAGGATGAGGTAGACGATGGTGACGGCCTGGTCGTCGGTGGTGAGGGCGGGCTTGCAGGTCAGACAGGCCATGAGCTGGGTGTATTGCTCGAAGAACTGGCGGTTGAGGATCTGGCGTTTGCCGCCCAGGCGGTAGACGCGGGCGTTGACCATCGGCCAGTACTCGCGCAGCTGGTGGCGGTGGCGGGCGATCGGGTCGAGGGTCAGCAGCGGGGTGTCGATGCACAGCCCGCACTGCTCGGCGTAGGGGGTGTGCTGGAGGTAGTCGCGGACGACGGCGACCAGGTTGTGAAAGATGCCGTACGACCAGAGGGTATCCTGGTAGACGTGGCGGCCGCGAAGCAGGGCAATGACCTTGCCAAAGTACTCCTTGTCGCGCATGCGGAATGCGATGAGGTCGAGGTCGAGGCGGTCGATGTTGTGGCCGTCCAGGTAGGCGAGGACTTCCTCGGGCGTTCCATTCTGGGAGATGTAGTCCCAGGACTCCTTGTCGAAGACGGTTGCCTGGGCGACGACGTTGAAGGTGAAGGGGCCCGTGAAGCCGATGATCCGCTCCTGCTGGGCGACGTGGACGGGGTAGTGGCGGAAGGTGCCGGCGTGCGGGAAGTAGAAGCGGTACTCGGTGGTCTGCGTCGAGAACGGCTCCATCTGGAAGTTGAGGCTGCGGGTGACAAAGCCGCCGAGGACGGGCAGGGAACCCTCGGGGATCTGCAGCAGCACGTCAATCTTGCGCCGGCTCGACGTCGGATTGGTCAGCACCACCTGGCAGCCATAGACGCGGCCCTTGACGAACTCGGCGGTGACGAACTTGTCGAACTGCTCGTTGCCCTCGTGGCGGTAGCGGTCGTCGTGGGCAAAGAAGTTCTGGCTGACCAGGAAGGTGGCGGCCTCGGGGTCGGGTTCGGCGGGGCGGATTTCGCGGTGGAAGACGATGAGCGGGCTGGCGGCGGCCAGCGTCATCCGGGGGCCGTCGTAGGCGGTCTTCTGTTCGCCGGCCTTGAAGGGCAGGTCGAGCACGGCCAGGGCGAGCATCATCTCGGCGAAGCTGCCCGAGGCCTCGGCGACGTGGGCGGAGAGGAATGGGCCGTCACCGCTGTGCGCGGCAAAGTCCTTCCAGTATCCGTTGACGGTGATCAGGCTTGCGACCTGCTGTTCGATGGGCAGGCGCCAGTAGTTGTTCTCGACCCATTCCTCGGTCTTGTCCAGCTTGCGGTAGAACTGGCGGGCCAGCTCGCGGGCCTTGCCGTCGCGGGCGAGGCTATCCTTGTCGCGGCGGGCCGCGGCGGCCGCCTCGAGCTTGGCGCCGGCCTCGGCTTCCCTCAGCGACTTGCGTTCCTCGCCGCGCCGCAGGGCATCCTGCCTCTTGTCGGCGGGGGCGGCGGTCGCGGGCGGGGGCGCGGAGGGGGCGGGCGGCGGGCCGCCCGCGAGCTTGGCCTTCTCGGCGGGGGCGGCGGCGCGGAGGCGGTTGGCGCGGCCGGCCGCACTCTGCTCCTGGGCTTCTTCGGCAAGGCCGGCTTCCCGATCCATGTCGGCGAGTGCCTCGTCGGCGGCGGTGCCGAAACCGAGCAGGTCGCCGGTGTCGAGGGCACTGCCCTGGATGGCGGTCTGGAAGAGGTGGTTGAAACGCTCGACGTCGGGCGGGATCAGGTCGTAGAGATCCTTGACGTGTCGCGCCATCGAGGGCGCCTGATCCGCGATGCGCCGGGCGAGGAGGATGCGTTCGACGATGTTGAGGCGGTCGAACGGCCAGGGTTCGAGGAAGGCGTCAAGGGGATCGCCGAGCAGGTAGTGGTCGAGGAACGTCTTGTCGCGCTTGTTGGCGAGGAACGGCCGGATGACCCTCTCGAAGAAGGCCGGGTCCTTGCGCGAGAGGAAGAGGTTCAGCTCGTGGCAGACGTATTTCGAATAGAGGGTCCGCTTCTCCTCGTCGTTGAAGGCGGGCCAGCGGAGGACGAAGCCGAACTCGGCGAGCGTGGGGTCGGCACTCAAGGTGGTGAACAGGCTGTAGACGCGTTCGAGTGAGTCATAGACTTCGAGCTTCGAGGTCGTGATGTCGGGGATGGCGAACGGCGCATCGGCGAAGACCGGCGTGGCCTTCTTCTGTTCGGCGTAGTGGCCGTCGGGCGGGAGGGGGCGCCGCAGGCGCAGGTCCTGGTACGGCTCGGCGATTTCCGGGAGGGCGACTTCCAGGCAGGCGGTGTCATTGGCATCGAGGGCGACGACAAAGACGTCACGGCACGGGCCGAGCCCGGCCACGTCCACCGTGACCACGCCGTCGGCGTTGGGTTCAAGATTGGGCAGCACGACCGACGTGGACGGCAGGAAGTCGAGGTTGGCGTAGGTGCCGGGCGCCCCGGGCTCGCCGGGCTTGCCGCCGCCTCCGGCCAGCCTCCCCAGGGTGCCGCCCGCCAGTGCCGGTTCCTCGGCCAACGCTCCCCATTCCTCGCCGGCGCTGGCGATCTGCTCGCCGGTGTCGGTCTTCCGCAGGCTCCACGGCGCCAGCAGCAGCGAGGGGTGGCGCAGCATGTTGCCGGGCAGCTTGAGGGCCTGTTGACGTTCGAGGATGTAGCGGTACTCGTCGCCGATGTTGCGGCCCGAGAGGGTGGGCGAGGTCGGGCGGTTCATGCGCACCTCGGCCAACGGCATGGGCGGGCGCAGAAAGGCCTCGAAGAGCGGATGCACGGGCTGGAAACGGGTCGCCACGATGTGGACACGGGCGTCGGGGCTGGTGTTGGCCAGGCGGACGGTCAGCGTCTTGCCCGCGGCGTCGCTGCCCGCCTCCACGATCTGCAACGGGGCGAGGTTGGTGAGTTGCAGGAGACGGTCGCGCGAGAGGGCATAGGTGTCGTCAACCGCGCCGGCGGTGAGGCGGACGGTGAGCACATGGTCGTCCGGCTTGACGAAGACGCTGTAGTCGCCGGCCGGCAGGTCCTGTAGGACCAGGAAGCCGCCGTCGAGGGTGCCGTTGGCGCGGCAGTCGCGGACAAAGGTGCCGTCGCGCACTTCGAGTATGGAGTAGAGCGTGGCGGGTTCGGCGTCGGCGGTGTCCATGAAGGGGATGAATACGGCCTCGCCGGCCACGCCATGGATGTCCGGCGGCAGGGAGTGGCGGTCGCGGGCCGGCGACCAGGGGAAGTGGACGCCGTCGGGCCCGACCGCGGTGAGGGTGTCAATCTCGCTGAGCGGGCCGAGGGTGATGCGGCCGGCGCCGTCGGTCTGCAGCATGACGCCAAGCGTGTGCGTGAAGAGGCGGTGTTTGAGGCTGAACTGCACCGCGCGGTCGGGGAGCGGCTCGCCGGTCTTGCCAAGCAAGTCCGCGACGTACCCCTGGTCGGTGTGCCGGAAATGGAGGGCGGCGACCTTGTCGGTGGCGTCAATCCCGTTGACCGCGAAGGTCGCCTCGTCCGAGAGGGCGTCCTCGGCGTTGCGGCTCAGGTTCTTGACCTTGCCCTGAAGGCTGAAACCGACCGAGGCGAGGTTCTCCGGCACCTTGAACGTGTAGACCGACTCGCGGTCGTTGTGCAGCTCGAAATCGGGGATGACCTTGGCGGTGACGATGTCGTCGCGGTCGGGGCTGGTGAGGATCAGACGGGGCTCCTCGAGCAGCTGGATGTCGAGGCGGACACCGTTGATGGTCAGCAGGGGGCGCAGGACGAGGGAGCAGGTCTGGCCTGGCAGGAGCGACTCGCGGTCCAGGTAGGCGCCGGCGCTGAGCTGATAGGTTTCCCCGACATGGTGGAAGCTGTGCAGGGCGGCGAAGCTGCCGTGGCGCAGGATGATCTTCTGCGGGCCCGGCCGGTTGGTGAACGGCACCGCGATCTCGCCCGCCTCGTTCGGCGTGTACTCGACCCCCTCGAGCCACAGCGTGGCGTCCTTCAGCCGGCGGTTGGCGTGGTCGAAAATGGAAAAGACGTGCCCGGCGGCGCCCAGGCGCTGGGCAAAAATCAGCCGGCCTTTCCGGATCAGGGCACGGCTGCTCTGCCCATTGCCGATGAACTCGACGACAAACACGCCCGGCCGGTTGATCTCCGGAAACTCGAAACGCTCGACGTGGCGGCGCAACGGAACCTGCCCGTATTTCACCACCCGTTCCCAGTTCGCGACCAGGCCGTCCAGGTCGAGCGCCGTGTTGACCTCCTCCAGCGTGCTGCGGTAGACGTTGAAGGTGTTGACCTCGTACACCTTGACGATCAGGGTCGGGACGTTCTTTACGGCCAGCGCCAGCTTGACCGGCTGATCCACCTCGTACAGCTCCGGATTGTCAGGCAGGAAGATCAGGTCGACCCGTTCCTTCAACGCCTGGTAGCGCGCCGGCGGCAGCCACGAGTACCACTGCTCCATGTCGCCGATGCCGTTGACGATCTTGGTCTCGGCGAAGAGCTGTTTGATGTATTCCTGGTCGATGTAGGTCACGAATTCGTCGGGGGTGGCGGCCTCGACCAGGAAGTGCTGCAGGTAGTCGCGCACCAGCGGCTCGTCGTCGCCCACCGGCGGCAGCAGGGTGGTCGGGCGGAAGTCGGCGTTCAACTCGGCGCGCACGTTGTTGAACTTCTCCTGCCTCAGGTAGTCGCGGTTGATGTAGGAGACGTTGCGCGGCAGCTCGAGATAGGCGAGGAAGCGCTCTTTGTTGTACTCCCCCTGGCTGCGGTCGAAGCTCAGCCGGCGGTAGAGGACGTTCGCCTTGAGCGAGTTCTGGGCCGGGGCGAGCCGGCTGACGAACGCCCACAGCCGTTCGAGGAACGCGAGCGTCTGCCCGGCGTCGTGCTCCCAGTCGCTGTCTGGGCCGGGACGCAGCTTGGTCAGGTAGGTGTTGATGAAGTTGGTGTTGTTCAGCAGCTCGGGCATGCCTTCGAGGCACTGGTCGAGCTGGTCGTGAAGCAGGGCGCCGTGGACGGGCACGTAGCCGAAGCCGCCGTTGTTGGGATGGCGGAGATCCGCGAGCACGAGGGCGACCAGGTTGGGGTAGTCCGGACGGCGCAGGCGCTGGAGCAGATGCCGGCGGTCTTCGGGGTTGAGCTCGACGCGCGCCAGCAGGTCGAAGGCGGCATCCTCGAAACCGCTCAGGTTGTTGTGCTCGTCAAAGGCGCGCTTGGCAAGGGTCTCGCGGCTGATGAGGTTCTGGTCGAGAGCGGTGGGGAAATGGGTCTCGGGGTTGAGGATCTTCCGCTGATGGTTGAACAGCAGCCCGAGACGGTTGCGGATGTGGCCCAGGCTGCCGGCGGGGTCCTTCTCATAGTCCAGCAGCGCCTGGCGGTTGCGGATCTCCTCGACGCGGGGGGTGTAGTTGTAGCGTTCGATCCACGGCTTCAGGGTCTCACGCACCTTGTCAAACTGCCCCGTGTTCTGGTAGTGCAGGCAGTGATAGTAGTAGTAGTCCTCGGTGCCGGGGATCAGGGTCTTGAGGGCCTCGGCGCGATCGGCGGCCAAGGCAAAATCCTCGACGAAACCGATCTCATTGGCGCGGGCGGTCAGGCAGAGGGCGGCGGCAAGCATGAGGGCGGCGGGACGGTTCACGATGCGGTCCTCCAAGTCTGGGCAGGCCGGCGTGGACAAAGTCGTACAACCCTAATAACGCACGCGGACCGCGGTTTTTCAAACGGCGGCTACGGTCGTGCTATCGGGCGTGGGCGGAAGTCCCTGGCGGTGCTGGCAGAGCGGGGCCTGGGGGCGGCGGTTGCCGTTTGTGACGGCTCACCATCCCACCTTTCCCATCTGTCGTCGGACAAGTTGCCTCCAGCGCGGCCATGCGGCGGCCAACGGTACGTGCCGCGGTCCAGCGCGGCCTGGGCGATCTGCCGAAAGGCGCCGGGTGGCAGCTTGGCGTTGCCGTTCAGTCCCTCGCACAGCTGGGTGACCGTGCCGGCCAACGGCAGCGCGTGTGCCTGTGTGTAGCGCCCAACCATCAGGTCGGACACGCTGCAGTTCATCGGGGCGCAGGCTTGCGGATGATGTCACCGTTCTCACGCCGGAATGGGTGGACACTCCCGGGGTTGCACGACGTGGATGAGGTCGTTGCCTTCGAGCCACCACTCGACCGCGCGGGCCGCCACCGGCACCCTCACCCCGGCCGCCGCCGCCGGCAACCACGACATCGGCCTCCACCTCCGACAGGGGCATCTCGGCAGATCCCTCGCTTGGTGGCGGTGGCCAGCCTGAACGTGCGTCGGTGCGCCGGAAAGGTCAGGCGGGCGTCGCCGACAGGCTTGACCTCGAACCTAGACCTCAATGACTCGACGGCTCAGAGTCACTGATCGTGTCGAGATCGGTCAGGCCGGGGGCCGCCGAATTCGCGGCAGCAATCCACCACGAACTCCGTCTGCTCCATGGTCCGGTTGGGGTAGGCGGTCACGCCTAGGACGAAGTGGTCGCCGGGGGCCGCCTCGGCGATCATCCGGCGGATGTTCTCGCGCACGGCGGCGCGGTCGTCCATGGGCCCGGCCAGCTGGCCGTCGCCGGCCACAATGACAATGCGTTCGCCCAACCGCTGGCGGCCCTCGGCCACGGTGACATTGCCGATCGGCGGCACGGTGAAGGCGTGCACGGCGTCCATGCGGGTGCGGCGGTAGAGCGGCAGCAGGTCGCGGATCAGGCCGCAGGAATGGTGGAAGTAGAGTTTGCCGGCGGCGTGCGCCGCGTCGGCGCGGGCATCGGTCAGCGCCAGGTTGCAGGCCTCGAACATGGCGGGGGAGATGGCCGTGGTGGAGGTGTCATCGACGCCGACGACCACGTCAATGTCCGACTGGAGTCCGACGGCCAGTTGTCGCATGTGGTTGGCCTCCATCACCGCGAAGCAGTCGCGCAGGGCCTCCGGCGCATCGGCCCACAGGTAGGCGAGTGTGGCGACGCCGGAGTAGACGCGGAACATCATCCCCAGCGGTGTTCCGGCCATGGTCCCCAGCAACAGGCCGTCGTCCCCGATCAGCCTCCGCCGTTGGCGGGTGCGCTCGATCCCCTGGGGATCGCGTTCGATGACTTCGTCCTCGAAGATCGCGGCCAGGGCCGGCAGGTCTTGCGGGCCCTTGACCAAGTGTTCGGTCCAATTGCTGGAGACCGCACCGGTGGGGTCGCGGCAGACCTGGCTGACCTCGCGCAGGTCGCCTGCCGGGGTGTGCCAGACGCAGGTGGTGACATCGCCCTCCGTCCTGCACTCCACCGTCACTTGCCGCCGCGTCACGCGTGCGGCCGGCATGCCGAACCAGTCCATGATGTCGAGCCCGAGATGGCGCGAGTACTTCACCGTGCTCTCGTCCGACCAATGCACCTCGCCCAAGGCGGCGGCGAGGGCCGGGGCCATGCCTTCGCGGCTGGGCTGATTGTAGGGGTCGCAATGGCCGACCACCGGAAGCCACTCCGGCCGTTTGTGCCGGAACACGTTCAGGAGGTTCTCGCGGGGTGTCGTCATCGCCGGTGTTCCTTCGTTGGCCGTTGTCGCATCCACCCATCAGGCACAGAGACTCCCAAGGCTCCAACCGCCTGGGGCCATGCGGTTTGCGGCGCATGCGCCGGGCGTCGCCGGCGTCTACCCAGTCGCGCGTCTCCACGAAGTCCAGCGCGCGCATGGCGTCGAAGACGAACTCTCCCATCAGCGGGCGGCACCGAGCATTCTCAGCACGTTCCTTAGGCCGGAGCCATGGCGATTCCGATAACGTTGCAGCAATTCAGGCGTCGTCCGATCCGCGAGCGCGGGGATGATGTCGGGGTGTCCGTCGGACTCGAGGTCGAAGGCGGGCGTCCGGAAGGCGCGGTACATCCACGCGGGAAACGATCCCGGCGTCGTGCCGACTGGAGAGCCGCCCCAGTCACCGATTGCGATTCCGATCCCCCTGCACGTGCTCTGCCAGTCGTGGTTGTCGAGCCAGGCGGGCCGCCCGCGCCATTCGACGACGGCCAGCCGGTCGGCCAGGCCGTTGGCGATGAGGATGGCGGGCAATCGGCCGCCGGCGGGAATGCGCGTGCGATCACTCACAACGACACCCTCTGGACAAGCTTCTCCAGCCAGACGAGCGCGATCCAGACCTGGTCGGACTGGAAACGGCTGTAGTCCGTCGGCGCCTGATGCTGGAGCTGGTCGGGGACGCCGCGTTCATGCCAGGCGTGGCCTGCCGGAAGAACGGAATCCGTTGGCAGCGGTTCCGGGTTGCAGTTCATCCAGCTGGGCCTGCATCCAGGCGAGGCAGGCTGCCGCGCCGTCAACGGTCTCCGAGGCCGGATACGAGGGTTGAACGAGGGGCATCCTCATCTTCACGCAGCTTCCCTTCGCGCTTCCGTTCGCGCCGCCATCCTTCCTGCGTCGTCGCGGTTGGTCCGGCGTCAAGTCATGCAGACAATTGCCGACGCGCCACTCCTGTAACCCGTATAACCCCACGCCCACTCGCGACAACCCAAGAACAGCGATTCCGGCTCCGGCAACCCTAGGCCGCGGAGCGGTCCTCTTGGGGCGGCGAAGCCAAGGCGGTTCCCAGGGGGATGCAGAGAGGCCGGAACGACGCCGTCTACGCGACCTTGCGGACAAAGGCCAGCGCAATGAGCACGATCGTGTACGATGGCCAGATTGCCGCGCCGGCAGGAAACCGCGTGTGCCTTGCCCGACTTCCTTTCCGTGCGAAGCCTCGACGTACCGGGCGGCACACCACAAAGACGGCAAACCAGGCCGGTGCCATCGTGGCCTCCACGCGGCCGCAGAGCAGTGTGACGCGAGCCGGGCCCAGCTCTGCCACCGCGGTCTTGGTGATCTCACGCCGGGGTGGCCGTCCACCGGGGGCGTCCGCCCGTCGCCATCATGCCCCCTGCGCCTCGAACGCTTCGCAGAGCCAACGGTAGTTGTCCTCGCCCATGCCGAGCGAGGCGTAGTCCTCGATGTAGCCGATCAGGCCGCCGTCGAAGCGGCCGAGGGCCTGGCGCAACCGCCGTACGTAGGCGAAGACCTCCGCCCGCGTGCCGGTCAGGGCGACACGCTGATGATCCACCGCGCAGCAGAAGCAGACCTTGCCTCCGAACTCGCCGCCCAGGCGCTCGATGCCGAACACATCCGGCTGCAGCAGCTCGAGCACGTCCACGCCGATGTCGATCAGGTCGCCGATGATGTCCCAGACGTCGCCGCAGGAATGGAACCAGACCTTCTTCCCCGCCCGGTGCACCCGCTCGAACTGCTCGGCGTAGCGGGGCCGGAACACCTTGCGCCAGGCGGCGGGCGAGACGATCAGGCCGTGCTGTGTCCCCCAGTCATCGGCAAAGCCGACGGCCTCGAGCGGCAGCCCGGCGACCCGCTCGATCAACGCGTTTTCGAACGCGAGAACGATGTCCAGGACGCGCGCGGCGGCCGCCGGGTCGGCGGCAAGATCGAGCAGGAAGCTCTCGAAGCCGCGCAGGAACGTGGCCTGGTTGAAGCCGGTGATGCCAAGACCGAAGCGCCGGAACTTGCCGGCATGGGCCGCAGCCCAGTCCGGCACGTGCGTCAGGCGTCCCGGCGCCCAAGGGTCGGGCGGCACGTAGGCGGCGAGGCTGGCGGGATCGGCCAGCGGCGGGTTCTCCGGCTGGCCCATGGTGCCGTCCAGGCGCCGCCAGGCATAGCCCCATTCGGTCTGGCCCGCGGTGGCCGGCCTGACGTTGGGCGCCGGTGCGCAACCCGTCGAAACCACGTCCGATTGCCCGGTGTCGCGGTTGAAGTACAGCACCGGCAGCCGCGGCGGGCCGCGGAACTCGATCGCGTGTTGAGTCAGTTCGAGGGATGTCATGCCTGCCGTCAACATGGACGAAATCCTTTGGGCGGGTGCGGTTGGAGTGGGTGGTCCACAGCCGGATTCGCCGTCCTGGCCCCGGCACCGTGAAGGGAGTCTCCCGGCCCTTGCAGGCAACGCCCAGATTGCTGTATTTCCCCAGCTGGTACGTCTTCGGGAAGGGCAGCAACGGCAGGATGTACTGGCGTGCAAAGTCAATCGTTGTCGGCATGCTGTGGCTCAAGTCGGAACTCGGTCCCGCCTGGACGTCGCGCAGCCTGCTGTGCCGGGGGCAGGTCGTTGGTCCGGGCGCACCGCCGGCCGCGACGGCCTAGGGAGAGCCGGGGCGAGCGGCGCCCTTCACACCAAGTCCCTCATCTCCGCGCCACAGAGCCGGCCGGGATTGTCACGGACGATGACGGTTGCATCGTTGTCGCCGCGGTCGACCAGGAACTGCCTCGTCACTCCGTGGGGCCAGACGTTGTTGGCCAGGACGCTGTCGCGCAGTTCGCGGTAGACGATGCCGAACGAGGGGGAGAGCTGGCCCTGGGTCGGGTCGTCATTGCGGCCTGTGGTCATGGTGTTCCCCGTGCAGGTGACGCCGTGCTGGTACTCCAGGCGGATGTGACAGGATGCATCGCTCCCGGGGTCTGCCAAGGCTCCATTGCGGTGAAGGACATTGCCGGTGATGGAGTGCGCCTTGGCACGGCCATGGGGACGGTCCTCGGGCTCGCCGGCGTCGAGCTGGATTCCCGGACCGCCCGACCGGTCTATGTAGTTGCTGTTGATCTGGTAGTGCCCCCCGCGCGCCAGGCGGATGCCGCCCATGCGGTTCCACTCGATGCGGTTTCCGGTGATGGTCATGGAGCAGTTCCAGGGCCGGCCATAGATGCCCCAGCCGTGGTTGTTGTTGAAGATGTTGTCCCGAATCCAGCCGTCCCAGCCGTTGTAGGTGAGGCCATGCCCTTGGTTGAAAATGACCATGCATCGCTGCACGGTGAGGGTGAAGGCTCGGTCAACATGGATGGCATCGCCGGTGAAGCCGGCGATCCGGGTGTCTTCAACGAAGAAGGTGTCCTCACGCTGGCGTTTGCTGCCGTCCATGTAGACGGCCATGACCCCTGTGCCGAGGCCGTTGCCGTTGAGCGCCAAGCCACTGACCCGGGCGCCTTCACTCCCCGTCAGATCGATGAGGCACTTGGCCTCGGAGGTGTTCAGCCGCAGTTCCGTGGCGCCGAAGTGGTGGTAGGACCACGTCGGCAAGCCGGCGAGACAGACGAACGAAGGAACTTGGATGTGGGCGCAGCCATATCGGCCCGGCGGGATCCAGACCGTGCCGCCGCCAGCCGCCGCAGCAGCAGCGATGGCTGCCTGGATGGCCGGTGTGTCGTCCACGGTGCCATCCCCCTTGGCCCCGTACTCCGACACGCTTGTGGAGAAACCGGCGGGACTGGACTGCATGTTCTGCTCCTGCGGTGCCAACGTCGTACCGGCCAGTTCAAGAGGGAGAACGAGGGAGGGAAGGGGGGGTGGAGGCGGGGGAGTCGAACCCCCGTCCTGGGGAGACGGCACGCCGGCGACTACATGCTTAGTGCACCCTTGGGGTCTCGTCGCGGCGCCTGGCGGGGCACGGGCCCAGCGCCGCAACCAGCGGCCTGTTTGAATCTCGCCGATCCGCCCGGACGCCCGGCATCACGGCCAGCCTGATGTTGGCGTCTTCAGCCCTTATCAGACATCAGAGTGAAGACGTCGCCGCCCTTAGGCAGCGAGTGGCAGCTGGTTGTTCGCAGCTACTTGTTTGACCGATGATTTAGGAGGCCAACGGTCATCCTCCGCATGCCACCGACGCCCCACCTGACCAGTCGAAACCAATTTCGCCCCCGACGATCCTGTTTGCGGGGAACAGGTGTGCGCCTGTTGTGAAGCTGACGTTGCGGAGTCCGCAACCGCGTCTCCGCCGTCAGCCGCCCGGACACCCGGGGTGCGGGTGTTGTTCCGTAACCGGTAATATGGCGTCCACGCCCGCGTATGCAAGCCGGCGGGCGTTTCTTTGTCCCAGCCTGCGACCGGCGTTGCGTGGGGCGTGGCGTCAGAAGGTGAAGGCGGCCTCGCCCAGGCGGCGGCGGACCTCGCCGAGGACGCGCTTTTCCTCGGCCAGTCCGGGGGCGACGAAGGTGGCGCTGAAGCGCACGAAGTGGCCGACGTCATCCCAAGGCACCGTGCTGATCAGCTTCTCCGTGATCAGCCACTGGCTGAAGTCCTCGGCGCTGGCGAAGGCGCGCCCGCCGCGGATGCCTTTGGGGATCTCGACGTAGAGATAGAACGAGCCTTGGGGCGCGGCGGCGTCGAAGCCGAGTTCGCGCAACGTCTGCACCAGGGCCTTGAGGCGGCGGCTGTACTTTTCGCAGATCTTCGGCGTGAGCGCCGCCTGGCTGTCGAGGGCTTTGATGGAGGCCTTCTGGATGGCGATGAACTGGCCGCTGTCGGCGTTGTCCTTGACGGTGGCGAAGGCCTTGACGGCCAAGGCGTTGCCGCACACCCAGCCGAGACGCCAGCCGGTCATGTTGAAGCCCTTGGACATGCTGTGCAGCTCGACCGCCACGTCCCGGCCCCCGGGCCGCGAGAGGATGCTCAGCGGCCGGCCGGCGAAGTTGAGCGGCGCGTAGGCGGCGTCAAAAACGATGAGCGCCCCGACCTGGCGGGCGAAGGCGATGGCGCGGTCGAGGAACTCGGGCGTCGCCGAGGCCCCGGTCGGGTTGTTCGGGTAGTTGAGGTAGATCAGCTTGATCCGTCGGCGTGTGTCGGCGGGGATCGAGTCGAGTTCCGGCAGGAAGCCGTTCGCCTTGGTCAAGGGCAGGTTGAGGACCTCGCCGCCGAGGTACTTCGTCCAAGTGCCCAGCACCGGATAGCCGGGGATGGTCATGACCGTGAGGTCGCCGGGGTTGATGAAACAGGCCGGCAGCAGGGAGAGGGCGGACTTGCTGCCGATCGAGTGGCAGACCTCGCTCTCGGGGGTGAGGGTGACGCCGTAGAGCGCCTTCATGTAGCGGGCCACGGCTTCGCGGAACTCGGGGATGCCGTTGTCGGAGTAGAAGCGGTTCTCGAGTTTGCCGGCTTCCTGGGCGAGAGCCGAGACCACCTCGGAGAAGGCGCCCTCGTCGGGTTCGCCGACGCCCATATCAATCAGCTCGGCGCCGGGGTGGGCGGCGAGGGCGGCGCGCTTGGCCCGCTTGATCTTCTCGAACTTGTAGATCGTGGTGTCCTTGCCGAAACGGCTTCCGCCGATGCGCTCGGCGAACCTCTCCTGCAGATAACTGTCGGGCATTGTGGAACCCTTTCTGCGCTTCGGGGGCGCGCCGGTCCGTTGACGGGGCAGGGCTTTGTCGCGGGGCGTAATGTCGTTCCACAAGCGGCGGAGTCAACGCGGCGGATCGGCTCGGGACATGGCACTGCCGCCGGCGCCGCCGACGTCTGAGGTCTGTGCGCCAAGGTCCGGCTGCGCAGCGGGCACGGTGATGGTTTCGCGCCATTGATGGGTTACATTCTGCACGACGATGTTTGACGATGCCCGGCCGATGACGATGCGCGAGCCCTCCCCGTCTCCCATCCCCGCTGACATCTGACACTTGACACCTGACACGCGGACTCTTCCCCGCACCACCGGAGGCCCGGACCACCATGGCGACCGTCAAGACAGCCACGCCCGTTGAGACGCGCAGCCTGCCGCCCCGCATCCTTCACGGCGGCGACTACAACCCCGAGCAGTGGGAGCACATCCCCGGCACCTGGGACGACGATGTGCGGCTGATGCGGCTGGCCGGTGTCACCGCGGCGAGCGTCGGCATCTTCTCGTGGGCCCGCCTCGAACCCGAGGAGGGCCGCTACGACTTCGGCTGGCTGGACCGCATCGTCGAGCTGCTGCACGGCGCCGGCGTACGGGTCTTCCTGGCGACCCCGAGCGGCGCCAAGCCCAACTGGCTGGCGCTGAAGTACCCCGAGGTGCGGCGTTGCCAGCCGACCGGCCAGCGCGAGCACCAGGCCGGCCGCCACAACCATTGCCCGACCTCCCCCGTCTACCGCGCGAAAGTCCAGGCCATCAACGAGCGGCTGGCGGTGCGCTACGGCGCCCACCCGGCGCTCGCCCTCTGGCACATCTCCAACGAGTACAATGGCTACTGCCACTGCAACCTCTGCTTCGCCGCGTTCCAGCGCTGGCTCGAACAACGCTACGGCACCGTCGACGCCCTCAACCGCGCCTGGTGGACCGCCTTCTGGAGCCACACCTACCGGCGCTTCGACGAGGTGACCTTTATTGACGGCAGCGTCAACGGCCTGTGGCTGGACTGGAAGCGGTTCATGAGCGAACAGACGGCGGACTTCCTGCGCGCCGAGATCGAGCCGTTGCGACGGCACGCGCCGCAGGTGCCGGTCACTACCAACTTCATGGGCACCTACGAAGGGCTCGACTACCAGCGCCTGGCCGATGTCTGCGACGTGACGTGCTGGGACTCGTACCCGGGGTGGCATGGGCCGGCCACGGCGGGGCGGGCGGACGGCGAGGCGGAGGTCGCGCTCAACACCGCCTTCCACCACGATCTGTGCCGCGGCTTCAAACGGCGCCCGTGGATCCTGATGGAATCGACGCCGAGCCACGTCAACTGGGCGGCGGTGTCACGGCCCAAGGCGCCGGGGATGCACCGGCTGGCCTCGCTGCAGGCGGTGGCGCACGGCGCCGAGGCGGTCTGCTACTTCCAGTGGCGCAAGGGACTCGGTGGCACCGAGAAATTCCATGGCGCCGTCGTGGATCATGTCGGCCATGAACACACCCGCGTCTTCGGTGAGGTGGCCGCGCTGGGGCGCGACCTGCGACAGCTCGACGCCTTGGTCGGGGCCAAGGTGGGCGCCCGCGCCGCGGTGCTGTACGACTGGGACAACCGCTGGGCGCTCGAACAGGCCGGGATGATGCGCAACCAGGGCAAGAACTACGTCGAGACGTGCCTCGAACACTACCGGCCGCTGTGGCGCCGCGGGGTCGCCGCGGATGTGATCGGCGTCCAGACCGACCTGTCCGCCTACCGCCTGGTCATCGCCCCCATGCTCTACATGCTCAAACCCGGAGTGGCCGGGAGGCTCGAAGCGTTCGTGCGCGACGGCGGCGTTCTGTTGGCCACCTATCTGACAGGGCTGGTGGACGAGCACGACCTGTGCTTCACCACTGGCCGCCCGGGGCCGCTCCGCCAGGTGTTCGGCGTGTGGGCCGAGGAGACGGACGCGCCGGAGCCCGGCGCTGTGCGGCTGCTGCCGGTCGCGGGCAACGCTCTCGGACTGACGGCCGCGGGGCAGGGGGGAGTGTTCTGCGACCTCGTGCATGCCGAGGCCGCCGACGTGCTGGCGACCTACGGCGACGAGTGGTACGCGGGCCGGCCGGCCGTCACCCTCAACCGCTACGGCAAAGGCATGGCCGTCTACCTGGCGACCCGCCCGGACGCGGCATTCCTCGACGCGCTGACCGATCGTCTGCTGGCGGCGGCCGGCATCGAACCTGCATTGCCGACTGCGCTTCCGTCCGGCGTCAACGCGCAGTGGCGGGGCGACTGCCTCTTCCTGATGAACTTCAGCCGGGGGCCGCGTCGGATCGAGATCGGCAACGGCTGGCAGGATCGCCTGGCCGGCGGCACTGTGCCCGCGGCCCTCGATCTTCCCGCCCATGGGGCCTTCGTGCTCTCCCGCGGCGGGACTCCTCCCGCGGAGTCCTAGGCTCTGCGGCCGCGGCGGCGAACCAGAAGCAGCGCCCCTCCCGTCAGCAGGAGGCCGGCGGCGGGTTCGGGGATCGGGGCGGCAAGCTGGCGCATGAAGATGACTTCGCGCATGGCGACCTGCGTCGTGGCGTAGCCGAAGTCCATCTTGAATGCGGTGGTGGTGATCGGGGTGTCGAAGTAGACCGGCAGCGCCCAGCCCTGCGGCTCGATGGTCAGGACCACATCCATCACCGGGTTGTCGGCCGCGTCTCTCAGCGTAAAGGTGGCGCTGACGTTTTCGTAGCTGTAGAAGACGATGGCCTTGACGGTTTCCGACTCGCCGCCGTTGAGGGTGAAGGTCACCGAGACATCGGCGGGCAGGCCGGTGTGCTTCGCCCACCCGGATTCGCAGGTCAGGTTGACCAGGGAACTCGGGCTTCCCCAAGTGGTGCTCGTGGCGGTCGCGGTCACGGTGGGGATCGTTTCGAGCCGGTCGGGGAGGATGAGCAGGTCGTTGAAGTCGGCGTACGCCGTGCTGCCGTAGATGGCGGTCTGCGAGTACTCGATGCGGGCGCGGTCGGCGGCTGAACCGGGGGTGGCAACCTGGATCGTCTCGTAGGTTGCGGTGCCGGGGCCGGAGAACGTGGCCGGCACCGCGGACCAGTCGCCCGGATCCCCATTGGACAGCTTGAGCGTGTAGGGCATGGAGCTGGTGAACCCGCTCCAGACCTGCTGGCAGGCGATGACTGTGCCGGCCGCGAAGGTTGACGGCGCCACCAGGTTCATGTACGTCGCCGGGCCGGGCGCGCCCGACGCCCGGCTGATGCGCCCGCCGCCCTTGGTGGCTTCACGGCCATCAACCCGGCTGACGATTTGGTCAATGCCACCGCTCCAGCCGCTGCCCCAGGTCAGCGACGACTCGGTCGGGGCGCGATCCAAGTTTGGGTCAAAGGGATTCGCGTACTCGTGCACCTGGCCGGCCCAGGCGCCAACCCCGACGGCGGATGCCGTGCCCGCCCGCACGGGAAGGGTGATGCCGCAGGCAAGGGCTGTCGCCGCCGCGGCAAGGCTAGGGAAGAGGCGCGCTCTTCCTCGCATCGTCGTTCCTCCTGCTGACCAGGCGGCCAGCCGTCCGAAGACAGAGACTGTCAGCCGTACAGCACAATCAGGCCATTCCATCGGCACAGGCAAATATACGCTCGACTCGCTGAAGAAGCAACCCCCTCGGCGCCCGGCCGGTGGCGGCCTGGCGTCCGCCGGCGCTGGTCACGGGGTGTGGTCAGCGCTGGCCTGGATCATGCCGGTCTTTCGGGCGTGGGCGAAGAGCCCGCCGTGGTCAATGACTTGGCGGGCATCGCCGAGGGGGGCGAGGTCGTAGGTCCTGCCGAGGCCGGGGACGGTGAGGCGATTGGCGTCGAGGTCGAGTTCGGCCTCCATACCAGTCGTGAGGTCGTCGCACAGGCGGGTCGGAGTGTCGAGCGGATAGAGCTCGCCGGTGGCGATGCAGTTGCGGAAGAAGATGCGGGCGAACGACTCCGCCACCACGGCCTTGGCGCCGGCCGCACCCAGGCTGATCGGCGCATGCTCGCGACTCGACCCGCACCCGAAGTTCCGCCCGGCCACGATGATGCGGTACGGCGACGTCGTCCGCCCCTCGGGCACAAAACGCTCACGGTACGAGTCCGGCAGCCCGGACAGCGCGTAGCTGCCCAGCTTGGCGTACTCCTCGGGGATCGTCGGCACCAGGGTCAGGTGATGGGCCGGGATGATCTGGTCGGTGTCAATGTTGTCCCGCACGACGAAAATCTTGCCGCGGATGGTGTCGGACATGGCAGGCTCCGGGGATCAGGATGGGCCGTGATTTGAAGGGGCAGGGCAGGGGCGGGAACGGGTCTCCGCACGGACACAGGTGTCACTGTCCCGTGTCGTGTCTCCGTACTCCGGATTTTCGCAATGCAACCATCCCGCCCCTGAGGTTTCCTTCTTCGGTCTTCGGGCTTCCGACTGTCGGTTGCCGAGTCTACCTTTGTGCCTTGCCGGTCGTCCTGTGTCTATGCGATCATCTCCCGCGGGTCGGTGATGCGGCCGGTGATGGCGGAGGCGGCGACCGTGCAGGGCGACGCCAGGATCACGGACGAGCGCTTCGAACCCATCCGCCCGGGGAAGTTGCGGTTCGTGGTGCTGATGCAGACCTCGGCCCCGTTGAGCCGGCCGAAGGTGTCGGCGGGACCGCCCAGGCAGGCGGCGCACGACGGCGGCGCCGGGGGCAGGCAACCCGCCGCCCGGAAGATGTCGAGCAGCGACTGGCCGTGGACTGTCTCCGTCTCCAGCTGTCGGGCGACCTCGACCGTGGCCGGCACCAGGCAGGTTTCGATGGCGACGCGGCGCCCGTCCAGCAGGCGGGCCGCGGCCGTGAAGTCGCTGATCTTGCCGCCGGTGCAGCTGCCGATGTAGGCGCGGTCCAGCCGGCAGTCGCCGCACGCCGCGGCGGGCTTGACGTTGTCGGGCGAGTGGGGCAGGGCAACCACCGGAACTAGCTTGGCCAGGTCGTAGCGGTGGACACTGAGGTACGACGCGCCAGGGTCGCTGGCGAAGACTGTGTAGGGCTGGGCCGTGCGTTGCCGGACGTAGGCTTCCGTGACCGCGTCGGCGGCGATGATGCCGTTCTTGGCGCCCGCCTCGATGGCCATGTTGCAGATCGTCATGCGGTCTTCCATGGTCAGGCACGGGATGCCGTCGCCGGTGAACTCCATCGCGCGGTAGGTGGCGCCGTCCACGCCAATGTCGCCGATGATGCGCAGGATGATGTCCTTGGCCATGACCCCCGGCGGCAGGCGGCCGTCGAGCACGAACTTCATGCTGGCCGGGATCTTGATCAGCAGCTTGCCGGTGCCCAGGATGAAGGCGGCGTCGGTGTTGCCGATGCCGGTGGCGAACAGCCCGAAGGCGCCGTGGGTGCAGGTGTGCGAGTCGGTGCCGAACATCACCTCGCCGGGGCGGCAGTGCCCCTTCTGCGGCAGGGTCAGATGGCAGACCCCGGAGTAGGTCTCATCGGCCGGGTCGTAGAAGTGGGGCAGCTTCTGGGCACGGGCGAACTCGCGGCAGACGTCAATGTTGCGCAGGCACTTGGCGTCGGCCGTGAAAATGTAGTGGTCGGGCGTGAGCACGACGCGCGCGGGGTCGAACACCTTCGCGTCCCGCCCGAACTCGTGCTGGAAGATGCCGATCGTGCCCGGCCCGCAGACATCGTGCGTCATCAGGATGTCGGCCTGAACCCACACATTGTCGCCGGCCTTGACGGATGGCCGTCCCGACGCGCGGGCCAGTATCTTTTCGGTCAGGGTCATAGACATGCTGCCAGTCCTTCCGCGAACGCCCGGCCCAAGCGGCCGCGCGTGCCGTAATCTAGCCCGGGCCGGCCCCGAGGCAAACCATGTCCTGTCCATCCGCGCCGGAACCGCCCGGTTCCGTGCGGCTGCAGGGCGACCCACAGCGCCCGCCTTGCGGCATGCCCCCGGCGAACGCCTCCATCCCGGCATCCCAATCCCGGGCAAGATCCCCTCGTACTCCGCGGTAACCACCGACAGCCGCGACCGTGAAGGCCCCGGTGCTGGCGGCAAGCACGGACACCAGCACACCCTTGCAGGTCACGGCGTCGAGCCGAGCCGGGGTGGAGGCCATGCGCAGTTCCGCCGGGACGGGAAACAGACGGAGCCGAGGGGGCGGGGGGACGGAGGCAGGAGCCGGCCCTGCCGTGACTGGCCTGACTCAGGTGGTGGTGGAAGCGGAAAACGCAATTCCACCACCACCGGCCCGGACAGGTGGGCGGGGGGGGTGACCAGCACATGCCCTTAGCCTGGTCTGTTCATCAACCTCAAAGGCTCAAAGACTCGAAGGGCTCTAAGGTATTCTTCTTCTGTGGGTTGCAGCAGACCAGCTGTCCCTCCGCGGCCAGTTCGCCCACAGGGGCACAGGCGATTGCAGTGTGGCAGAGCCGCTTGCAGAACCCTGGCATGAGTGGCCGGGACGGAGCCCGGCCCTCCATCGGCGCCGACACGAACTGTTGTCTGCCGGGCTGGAGGGACGACCTCCGTGTCGTCCGGGTTCCGCCACGGCAGACCGGGTCTTCGCGTATGACCTGGCGGACACGGAGGTCCGCCCTCCATCGCACGAGACGGTTGTCGTTCGCGGAGGCTCTGCAAGCGCCTCCTCCGCCTTCCACCCTCCGCCCCGCCGAGATAAAGGCAATGTTTAGGACTGACCCCGGCGGCTACCCGTGCGAACACCGCCACCGGCTTGAGGTCGTCGCGGATGTGGCTGGCGGTGACGCCGGGAACGGGCGCCTCGGTGTCGAGCAGGGCCGCGACCTGGCGGCCGAGAGTTGCGGACTCCGCAAGTGCGGTCTTGCCTGCCGGCAGCGGGATGCGCGGCCAGTCCTGGCGGATGCCGTCGGCGTTCTCTTCGATGTAGGCCGGCGAGTAGCCGATGGCCAGCGCGTGCATCCACACCAGTTCCGCCGTCTCCTGGTCGGCGTCCGGGTCGGGCAGGCCGAGCGAGGCCAGGTACGCACGGGCGGCGGGGGAGAGGTTGGCGGTAGGGGCTTCGGAGCCAACCCCAATCCCTGGGAGGTCAGGAGTTGTGGCGCCCCTGGCATCCTTCCCGAACCTCCGTCTCACATGCAGAGGACTGTAGTAGGCATCCGTGTGCAGCGCATGCTGCATTCCCGCCGCTGAGGTGAAGAACGCTGGCGCTCCTTCGGGGGTGGCGCTGGAGGTACGACGGCACACGAACGCAGTATTGCCCGGCCAGCACTGTTGCATGTAGGTTGGACGGGTCTCCGTCCAGATGGGCCGAACCGCAGTGTAGTAACACCATCGAACATCCATTGGACGCGTCAACACACGGCGGACATTGGCCATGTTGAACGGTTCTGCTGCGAGGAGTTTGGCACGGGCAGCACGTGCGTCGAACCTTGCGTAATCCCTCGCGAGCTCGGGCAGAAAACGTTCCAGTTCGTCCCAACCTATGGATGGGTCAAGGTACTTCCTCACGCGGTCAATCAGGGCTTCTCTGTCTGTCGAGATTAGTGCCTCTTGCCGATTGTCCAGGATCCCTAGGGTTGGCGGGATTGCCGGAATGTCGGAAAGGCACACCCACTTGGTGTATTCGGCTGCGATGTTACCTGGCCGGAAGCTCCATCGGTTGTCGCGCGAGGGTTCGGCGCGTTCGTACTGGGCATCGAAGTCGGGGGCGTTGAGGCTGGCGAGGAGGTCGGCGCGCTTGGACGCGCCCCAATACTGGCGGAAACGCACGTCCTGGCCGGTGTCCTTCCGGGCGGCCACCGTCCCGCGCGTCCGGTCGCGTTTGACCAGGAGGGCGATGGCGGTGCCAACGCGAATTCCTTCGCGGTTCCAGTCGGTCGAGAACACCGACGGGTCGGGGTTGCCCTCGGGCGTCAGCTTGCCGGTTTCGCGGCTGTCGCCGTTCATGCCGTCCACCCACACGGCATCGAACTCGTCGAGGAAGCGCCGCCGCATGACGACGAACGACGGGTCGCTGACCCACGAGTGGTTGGAGATGAAGGAGACGACGCCGCGGCCGCCGCGCTCGGCGATGCACTTTTCGGCCAGGCGGAAGAACCGCACGTAGAGGTCGTCGAGGTTGAACTTCTTGATTCCCCATTCGGCGACCAGCCCCTTCTTGTACGGCTCGACGAGGCCGTTCTCCTCCTCGGGGCTGATGCCGGCGAAGGCGTTGTAGGGCGGGTTGCCGAGGATCACGAGGATGGGCCGGCTCTGCTTGACGTGCTCGGCGGCGTCGCGCTCCTCGGCCAGTTCCGGGAAGCCGAGGATAAGCTGCTTGGGCTTGTCCTTCGGCGGCTCCCACCCGGTGAGGGCGTTGGTCAGGTAGACGCCGACGCGCTCGGACTTGGCGTCGCTCAGCGGGGCGCCGAGGGCGTCCAGCAGCAGGCCGAGTTGCAGGTGGGCGATGACGAACGGCGCCGGCAGGATCTCGAAGCCGTAGACACGCTCGATGGCGGCCCGCTTGAGGTCGTGCGCGAGCAGTGCGTCGCCGCCCTTGTCGCGGAGCGTGGCCGCGATGCGGTGAAGCACGGCGCGCAGGTAGGTGCCGGTGCCGCAGCAGGCGTCAAGGACGATGACGCTCGGGTCGGCGAGGCCGTCGGGGATGCCCAGTTCCTCGCGCAGAACCCGGTCTACGCGCTCGACCTGGTACTCGACGATCTCCTCGGGCGTGTACCACACCCCGAGTTCCTTGCGCAGTTCAGGGTCGAAGGCTTGCAGGAACGGCTCGTAGAAGTACTGGATGGCGTGGCCCTCGTCGAAGGCGGCGAAGAACGCGGCGCCGTCCACCCGGCCAAGCGTCGCGGCCGTCCAGTCCAGGACTTCCACCAGCCCGAGCGGGCCGAGCTTTGAGGGCGTGGCGATCTGCTCGAAGAGGGCGCGGATCATGGGCACGCGCAGGTTCCACTCGGCCTTGCGCCAGTCGAAGTGTCTCTCGTGCGACCCGTAGGGCGCGGCGGCGTCGCGCAGCGACTTCCCGAAGCCGGGCGCGGAAGCGGATGCCGTCGCCAGCCGGCGGCGCGCCCACGTGGCCCAGGCCGCGAAGGTGCCGTAGAAGAGGGTCTGTACCAGCGTCGAGCGGAAGAAATGCTCGCCCTTTTCGCCCTCGAAGCGCAGCCCGAGGGCGTCCTCCAGCGCCCGGCGCAGACCGGCCAGGGCCGGCAGGTCGCTGGCCTCCTCCATGCGGGCGCGGGCGTCGCGGGCGTAGGAGGCGAGGATGCCGGCGAGGTCTTGCGGCCTGGACAGGGGGGCGTTGTGCAGCAGCGCCCGGCGCAGGTACTCGACGAAACGCTCGCCCAGCCGCTTCGCCGCCGCCTGCGGATGCGCCGCCAGCCGCCAGAAGGCGTCCTCGGAGTCGGCCAGGGCGAAGGACTCCAGCATCGCCGGCTGCCCGGCGGCGGTGCGGCCCACCAGCGCAAAGGCCCGGAAGTTGGTCACCAGCACCAGCCCGTACGTCTTCCAGTAGCGGCCGACCTGTTCGCTGCCTGCGATCTCCGCAACATCCCCGGACGGTGGTTTGGCCTCGATGACCCCGCGGGCCGGCGGCTGGTCGAGGATCGGGTTGTCCGGCTCGCCGGAGGCCTTGCGGCCGGGGCGCCGAAGCTGGTCGGCGGTGAACAGGCCGCCGTCCGGGATGCCGCCGCCGCGGTTCTTCAGGTTGATCACGCACCGCACCTTGGGCGAGAGCGTTCCGCCCACGGCGTTCAGCAGGTTGGCCAAGGCCGGGTAGAACGAGGTCTCGGCGACGTGGGCGTGCGTGGCGTGGGTCGCGGCGACTTCCGACAGATAGGAGGCGAGGATGTCTGTCATGCCGGCTTCACGTCATGCGCTGCGGTGGGGGAGGCCGTCTCTCCTTGCACCCCGCTATGATAGCCCGCCTTGCCGACGCCGCAAGCGGGCGGGGCGCGCCGCGTCCCCGTCGTCCCCGGTGCGGTTGCAGGCCCGATGGGGATGGCCGCTGACACGCTGGCGGTTGCCGCGGGGCGGGACGATCTCCCATAGACCTCCAAGGCGACCGCGTAGAACGCCTGGGAAGGCCAGTCATGGGCATAGACAGGCTCTGGCCCGTGCCGTTCAACCTCGCGCCTTGCCGGGCCGCCAGCGTGGCCGGGAGGGCTGCCCTGGGCGCCTGGCATGGCCGGTAAACCGGGTCGGGAGGTTCGGGGTCTGGCCGCTGTCTGGCCGTCGGCGGAAAATCAGTATGGCCGGAGTGTGGCCGGAATTCGGCACGAAACCGGGCAAAACCGGGTAAACGGCTGGCAACCGGCACGGGCGAGCCGGGAGGCGGTTCTCAGAGGGGAAAGAGGGGAAAAAGAGTGGCACCCCGGGCGGGAGTTGAACCCACGACCAACGGTTTAGGAAACCGCTGCTCTATCCTCTGAGCTACCGGGGCGACGGTGACGCGAGACCTGGCGCACGGCGCAGACGCCAAGTGCGCGCATACGGGGCCCTGACGGACCGCACCTTGGCAATGGGGATCCGTGCGACAGAATTCCACTGAACCCTGCGCAGGATCACACCGTGCAGACGCCCGAAAGGTAACGCCGCAATCCACGATTCCAAACGAGTCGAGGCGGCCGGCGGCGCAGTCCCCAGAGGCCCGGGGTGGGCCGCCGAGGACGGGCGTCGTGCCCTCACGGTCACGACCGCCCGGCCGTCCCGTCGGTACGCCCTGGCGACATCGCGGCCCGCCCCTTCCCACGCAGGGTGACCGTGCCCCGCCAGGCCCCCGTCGAGGCGTCGTCGGCCGGGCTTGTCTTCCGGCGTCGGTCTCCTATGGTAACGGCAACCGCACGGCGGCGGCCGGATGCGGCGACGAGAGGACGGCCCGGATTCCCCGCGGCCGTGGCTCACCGGCGGTTGCGTGCCTCGCGAGGGAGACCAGGAACCGATGAACACCTATGTGATCACCCCGGCCGCGGGGAAGCGGTTGATGGGCAAGGCAACGGCGGCCCATCCGGCGGTGCAAGCGGCCTTGGCCTCGGGAACCGTCGTGATTGTCGCCGGAACGACCAACGGTTATGTGGCCGAGGAAATCCTGGCGGCCAGAGGGCAGGGCGGGGGGTTCACACGACGCGGGTTCGCGCGGGGCATGACGCTGCCGCCATCGCGTCCCGCGGCCGTTGCGGGGGCGCCTTCAGGGGCGAGCCAATTCGCTGGCGACGTGGTGTTGACCGACGGCATCTGGCAGAAGGGGAAGACTGTCTTTGACGTGGCCGACAGCCTGACGGAGGGGGACATTGTGCTCAAGGGTGCGAACGCCCTCGACGTGTCGCGCAGGCGGGCCGCCGTGCTCATCGGCCACGCCAAGGGCGGTACGGTCGCGGCGGTGTTGCAGGCGGTGGTTGGCCGGCGGGTGCGGCTGATCCTGCCGGTCGGGCTGGAGAAGCGTGTCAGCGACGACCTTGACGAGCTTGCCGCGGTGGTCAATGCGCCGGGAGGGCAGGGGCCGAGGTTGTGGCCGGTTCCCGGCGAGGTGCTCACCGAGATCGAGGCGATCGCGCTGCTGACCGGGGCGCGGGCCCGGCTGGTGGCGGGCGGCGGGGTGTGCGGGGCCGAAGGCTGCGTCTGGCTTGCGGTGACCGGGACTGTCGAGGAGGAGCGGTTGGCCCACGATCTGCTGCGGCAGGTCTCAACCGAGCCGCCGTTCACTTTGTGACCCCCTGCGCCGGCGGCGGCGGCAGCGGTGCGGCAGAGGCGCCGGTCGCCGCGCCGTGGGGCGTGGCG
>MVZH01000027.1 GCA_002068325.1 Lentisphaerae bacterium ADurb.BinA184
CCGGGGCGAGCCCCGCGAGCCCCCGCGCGGGGGGCGGCCAAGCCGCCCCCGCAACCGGCAGGCATGGAGAGGCGTTTGAAGAAGGGTATCGTCATACAGCAAGTGTCAAACGGAAGTCAGGACTTGACATTTTGTCGCCCGCTGTCGAGAGCTGTCGAACAAGGTCGTCCGTTCCTGTCGCCCGCCGGTTGCGGATTGCGCACAGGCGCGCTGAATATCGCCTGTCGGGGCGCAGGCGCAAGTTGTGGGCGGCCGGGCGCAGGGTACATTGCCGCCACGTCGGGACGCGGTGGTGCGGAGGCGCGCGCCCACGCCTTGGCGGGGGCCGGGCGCCCTGCCACCCTGCCGCGCCGGAGTCCTTGGGCGAAGGCAGCGCCTGCGGCACCCCTCCAGGCCGACTGCCCCCGGAACGGATCACAGGCTGCTGACCATGTCCGACACGACCGCACAATCGGGTTTCTCCGAGCTGACCCCCGACGTGCTTCTCGAAGCCGTTGAGGGCGCGCTGGCGGTGCGCCTGACCGCCTTGGCGCACCCGCTGACCAGCTACATCAACCGCGTCTACGAGGTGGCGGCCGGCGACGGCACCCGCTACATCGCCAAGTTCTACCGTCCCGGGCGGTGGACCGCGGCCGCGATCGAGCAGGAACATGCCTTTGTCGTGGAGTGTGCCGCGGAGGAGATCCCGGTGGTGTCCCCGTTGCGGCTGAGCCATGGCGGCACCCGCGGCGAGGCTGGCGGCATCTCGTTCGCCGTCTACCCGAAGCGGGCGGGGCGTCCGTTCGAGCCGATTGACGACGAGGACTGGCGTCGCCTGGGCCGGGTGACGGCGCGCGTGCACGTGGTCGGCGGTCGCCGGCCGGCGGCGGACCGGGTGCGGCTATGGCCTCAGCATTCGACCGCCGCCGACATCCGCCACCTTCTGGACGGCGGCTTTGTCACGGCCAGGCACCGCCGCACGTTCGCCGATCTCGGCCGCGCCATCCTCGACGTCATCATTCCCGTCTTCGAGGGGTGTGAGGCGATCCGCATCCACGGCGACTGCCATCCCGGCAACCTGCTCGAACGGCCGGGGGAGGGCCTCATGGTGATTGATTTCGACGACATGGCCATGGGGCCGCCGGTCCAGGACCTGTGGATGCTGCTGCCCGAGCGCCTGCCCGACGCCGCCCGCCAGATGCGCCTCATCCTCGAAGGCTACGAGGACTTCCGCGAGTTCGACGACCGCACCCTCCGCCTGATCGAACCCTTGCGCATCATGCGTATCCTCTACTTCCTGGCGTGGTGCAGCCGGCAGACCGGCGATCCGGTGTTCAGCCGCAACTTCCCCGACTGGGGCAACGACGCCTTCTGGGGCCGTCAGATCGCCGACCTGACCGAGCAGCTCGACGTGATCCGGCGGGGCCGCCCCGCATAGGTTGCGCGAGGGGCGTGGTACAGTTGCCGTGCGCGCGTGAGACCCCGTGCGCGGCCGGGCGTCTCCTGGGGCCGGCCGGCAGGCAGGCCAGGGCCAGGCGACGGTGCCACGCCACCGGCCGGCCCCCTCATTTCTCAAACGCGAACTCGACCTCGTTGGCCCACGACGCCATCCAGTAGTCGTGCAGGGCGTAGGTGTTGATCTGCGACACGCTGCGCCCACCCGCCAACTCGTAGCTGGCCGCCTTCGGATCGTTGTCGTTCACACGGAAGGTGAACTTGATGGGCTGGCCGGCGTCAAGGCGCTTCCTGACCTCGGGGATCTCGCTCCACGGCAGCGCCAGCTCGACCACGCGCGTCGTGCCCTCGCGCAACAGGACCAGCTTGCCCTCCTTCACCGGGCCGCCGTCCACCGGCGCCTTGGGCTGGCGCGGGTAGAAGTGCTTGCGCGGCGTGCCGGGGGCGGCCAGCCGCCAGATTTCGGTGCCGCCGCCGTGACGGTCGGCGACCGGGTTGAGTGCGTACTCGTAGTCGGTGCACTTGTAGGCCATGAAGCGCGGCATGGTGCCGGGCGGGTTGGGCAGCCAGTCCTTGTCAGCCGCCGCCACCACGTTGAACCCGATCTGCACGTTGTCGGTCTTCAGCCCGGAGGGCAAGGGGGGGCGCTGGCGGTAGGTGTAGCGGCGGACGCCCGCCGGCCACGTCAGCTCTTCGGTCTTGGTGATGTCCTTGGTCTTCGGGTCGCGGGTGACGGCGATGACCTTCTCCGGGTAGAAGTCCTGATCCGGATCGCGGGTCTCGAAGCGGAAGCTGCCGTCGTAGGGGGTGGCGTCCGCGATCTTGGCGGCGAAGTAGAAGTATTGCTCGTCATAGGCGAGGTAGCCGGTGGCGACGCCGCCGGTGGTGGTTTCATCGAACTTGAGGAAAGGCAGCCACGCTTTTTCGGTGAGGCTGGGGCCGCCCGTGCCGGTTCCGGTGACCGGTTGCGGGAGGACGTCCTTCCAATCCGTCAGGTCGCCGTCCACCGTGAGGGTGCGGCGGGCGACGACGTTGACGTGGAGGTCTTCCTGGTGCAGGGCGCGGCCGTCGGCGCCGGCATCGAAGACCAGGCTCAGCGGGTAGGTGTTGTCAGGGCGCGCGGCGCCGCCCGTCACCTTGACGGACAGCTCACGTGTCTCGCCGGGGGCGAGGGTGAGCGTCTGCCGGGGCGTGTCAAGCTGCAGGCCGGCGAGTTTGAGATCGAGGGAGCCGGTCACGGGGCGGTTGAGGATGTTGGTGAGGGAGAGGCGGAGGACGGGCTGGGTTTCGACGCGGCCCGTCAGGTCGCGAGCCTCGATGGCCAGGGGTTCGTAGCCGCGGACGTCGGCGGCCCTGACGGCGGCGAGCAGCTTCTCGCCGGATCCCGGTGCGCCGCTCGGGCGCAGGAAGTAGCCGAGGCCGTTGAGCGGCACCGTGATCCTCCCGTCGGCGGCGGGCAGGGGGTTGCCGTAGAAGTCGTAGAGGACTGCCGCGCCGTCCGCCGCGTCGAGGGCGAGTGAGGCGTGGCTGAGCACACGGGCCTCGCGCAACTCTACGGTCAGGGCTTTGCGCGCCTCGGCGGTCGCCGGTTCGGTTCCGAGTTCGGCGAGTTGCCTTTCGAGTCCGGCGATGCGGGCCTGTTCCGCCGGCTCGATCTGCCGGAGGCCGCGCACTTGGCGGAAGTGCGTCCGGTCGCGCTCATAGATCCCGCCGAGGTCGCCGACCACCACCAGCGTGATGTCGTCCGGGTCAGGCTTGCCCCCGGCACCGGGCAGGCCGTCGAACTGGAAGACCCACGGCAGGCCGTTCGCGAAAACGAGTTGCCTGAACGGTCGTTCGCCGATGAATTTCTGGACAGCGGCGATGGCGGCGGCCGGCGCCCAGGTCTGCAGGATCCGCAGGTCGGCGGTGCCGCTGGCGGTGCGCACCCGCACCCGCTGCAGGTCGCTGACCGAGTCATGGAAGACCCCTGCGGTGCGGCTCTGGCCCTGGGCCCGCATCGAGGCGATGACGCCGGCCACACGATCCTCGGTGTTGGCCACCCAGCTCTCGGTGTCCCAGACGCGTACTGGGCCGTAGGGCGACTTGCGCCCGGCCCAGCTCTTGATCAGGGCGGGCGCCGCGCACATCGGCTGGTAGTGGATGCTGGTGAAGTCCAGCCACTTCAGGAAGTCGTCGGTGCCGTCGCAGAACAGCTTGTCGTCGGTGTTCATTGAGGAACAGGCGCCGCCGATGAGCACCTTGACCCCGAAGTCCTTGCGCGCCTCCTCGATGCCCTGGGCCATACGGGTGTAGATTTCGCGGTAGCGCAGGCAGTCGGCCCCCCAGCCCGAGATCGAGAGTCCCTCCCAGGGCTCGTTCCACAGTTCGATGGCGTTGACCGGGCCGCGCGGCCAGCCGAAGGTGCCCGCCAGGATACTGACCCACTGCTGGTAGTCCTCGTCGGATTCCGGCAGCCAGGCCATGTCGAACTTGGTTTCAAGCATGCGGTTGTCGGCGTCCAAGTGCGGGCGCCAGCGGCCGAGGGGCTGGGGGCCGCCGCCGCCGAGGGTGAGCATGAGCGTGATGTCATGGTCGCGCATGAGGGCGGCCTGCTCGGCGAGGGCGGCGAACCGCTGGTAGAATTCCCTTGACGTGGTCGGGAAGTAGCCGCACTCCATGCGCGCGCCCCTGATGCCGAGCCGCTGGAAGAGCGCGGCGTCCTGCGGGACGGAGCCGCCGCGGATGTCCATGGCATAGGAGGGATACTGGACGCGCCCCGGCGTGGCGGCCGGGGTGCGCACGCAACCTGCCCCGAACTGCCGCCCGTGCCCCGGCAAGTCCACCACCAGGGCATAGGCGCCAAAGCGCTCCGGCAACGGCACCTTCACACGCACGTTGTTGAAACCCTTGGCCGCCAGGCTGACCGTGACGGGCACCGTGCCGGCCTCGCCCGTCCGCTCCATGCTCGTGGCAAACACATCGTTGCCGGTGCGCGTGATGTAGGTCAGGATCTCAATCCGGCCCTCGGCCGCCAGCGGCGCGTCCGTAAGGTTGATGAACTGGAAGGTGAAGACGGCCTCGTCGCCCGGCCAGAAGACGTTGGCGGGGGCGCTGGACTCGATCAGTTGCGCGGTGTAGTCCCGGGCCTTCTGATCCGGCGACAGGCCGAAGGTCTGCTCAAACCCGGACGGCGGCCGGCCGCCGAGCATGGCGGCGCCCGCCGGCGTGGCGGCGGTCAGCAGACAGACACCGAGGATGGCGAGAGGCGGAAAGACTGGCCGGCGACGGCTGGCGCGGGGGCGGATGGGGTGGGGCATCGTACGTCTCCTTGATCGCGGCGGCTGGAGCCGGGAATATGCGCCCAGTCCCCCCCTCTGTCAACCGCCGGCCGTCGCCGCCAAGTCCCGCGACGCTTGCAGGGACAGACCCGCCGCAGTACCATACGCAACGTGTGCGACGGCGCATCGCCGGCCATGCCGGTCCGGCGTAACCGCGCCGCGCATCCGTGTCTTGGCATGGAGGCAGGATGCGGCCCCGAATCATTTCTGACTGGTGGCAAGTGGCGGGCAACCCCGACCTCGGCGCGTACGGCCGGCCCGGCCAGCAGCCCGTGGATTTCGCGGTGTGGCAGGCGGCGGACGGGACCTGGCAGCTGTGGTCGTGCATCCGGCACACCGCTTGCGGAGGCCAGACCCGGCTGTTCTATCGATGGGAAGGCGCCGCCCTCGAACAGGAGCACTGGGAGCCGAAGGGCATTGCCATGGAGGCGAAGCCGGAGCTCGGCGAGACCGCCGGCGGACTCCAGGCCCCGCATGTGATCCGGGACAATGCACGCTACCTGCTGTTCTACGGGGACTGGAACCGCATCTGCCTGGCCACGAGCGCGGACGGCAAGGCGTTCGAGCGCCGGGCGGGAGCGTCCGGTCAGCCCGACCTTTTCGCCGGTCCCTACGGCAACAGCCGCGACCCCATGATCCTGAAGATCGGCGATGTTTACCACTGCTACTACACGGGACACTCGGAGCATGCGCAGCCCCAGGCGGCCGTCTTCTGCCGCACGTCAGAGGATCTGGAGTGCTGGAGTGAACCCGTTGTCGTGTCCTGCGGCGGGGCGGCCCGACGGCAGACGGACTGGTACGGCGGCGACTGCGAGTGCCCGTTCGTCGTCGAGCGTGACGGCCGCTTCTGCCTGTTCCGCAATCAGCGGTATGGGCCGGACAGCCTCAACACCCAGTACTGTTCACCGGATCCGCTGGACTTTGGACGTGACGACGACCGGTACCGTGTCGGCACACTGCCTGTGGCCGCGCCCGAGATCCTGCTGGATCGGGGGCGGCACTACATCGCGGCACTCCTGCCGGGCTTGACAGGCATCCGCATCGCCGGCCTCGAGTGGCTCGACTAGAGGACACCGTGGAGAGTCTCATGACACCCAAAGAGCGTTGGCTGGCCGCCATCCACATGCAGCCGGTGGACCGTCTGCCGTTCTGGCCCAAGCTGAGCGCCTCCTACGCCCCGGCCCAGGCCGAACCGTTCCGCGGCATGACGCTGGACGCCCTTCACAACTGGATGGGCAGCGACAGACACGGGTGGGTCGGCACCGGCCTGCGCGAAGTCCGCACCACGACCCGACTCGAAACCGCCGAGCGCGACGGCGTGCACACCACCTTCTACCATACGCCGCACGGCGACCTGCGCCTGGTGCAGCGCTTCGACGCCGCCTCGCAGTCGTGGCACCCGGTCGAGTTCCCGGTGAAGACGCGTGGCGACCTTGCCGTCATGACCGCTTTCTGGCGGGATGTGCGGATCGAGGTGGACGCCGCGGGCCTGGCGGCGGCGCGGGAGCAGTGCCGTCGGGCTGGCGGGGATCAGCTCCTTGGCGTGGGCATCGGCGAGTCGCCGCTCATGCAATGGGTCGAGTGGCTGGCCGGGATCGAGAATGCCCACTATCTGCTGGCCGACCATCCGGACGAGGTCGAGGAGCTGTTCGCCGCCATCCACGCGGGGTTGGTGCGGAAGGCGCAGGTCATGGCCGAGAAAAACCCGGCCGACGTCTTCTACATGACCGAGAACACCTCGACGACCCTGATCTCGCCCGACCAGTTCCGTCGCCATTGCCTGCGGCACCTCACGGAGTACGGGCGCATCCTCGACGCCGCCGGCCGACCGCTGGTGCTGCACATGTGCGGGCACCTCAAGGCGCTGCTGCCTGACCTGGCGAAGGTCCCGGCCCGCGCCTTCGAGGCCTTCACCTCGCCGACCCTCGGCAACACCACGCTGCTCGACGGCCGCACCCACTGTCCGCACACCTGCCTGATCGGCGGCACCAACGCCATGCTCTGGACCCGCCCGGCGGCCGAAATCATCGCGCGCATCCAGGCCGACCTCGACGTCCTGCCGCACCACCGCGGCCTGGTCGTCACCTCCGCCGGCGTCATGCCGCCGCTCTGCCGTCCGGACACCATCCGTGAGGTCTGCGAGTGGGTCAAAGCCCACCCGGCCAGGATGCAGTGACAGGAGCCGCGGCATGACACGACCCCCGCGATTCAGGTGTCCGCGATGGCTGCCGGCGGCGGCCCTCCTGCTCGGGCTGGCCGGCCACAGCCTGGCTGCCGACGGAGACTCGGTTCCCTTGAACGGATGGCCGGCCGCCGCCATGGCCGCGGCCGCCCTGCCGTCGGTGGGGCGCGTGGCCAGGGGCGTCCTCTTCATCGGGCTGGCCGCCTACGCCGGGCTGGCCGCCTACCTGTGGCTCATGCAGGGCCGCTACGTCTACTACCCTACGGCGGAGATCGAGGCCACGCCGGCCGACATCGGCCTCGCCTACGACGAGGTCTGGCTTGACCCTGGCGACGGCGGGCGCGTGCACGCCTGGTGGGTGCCGGTGCAGGGGGACGGGCGCGGCTGCGTGCTCTTCTGTCACGGGAATGGCGGCAACCTCAGCCACCGCGTGGAGATGCTCGGTCTGTTCCACCGGCTCGGGTACTCGGTGCTGGTTTTCGACTACCGCGGGTACGGCCGCAGTCCGGGGCGGCCATCGGAGCGGAACACCTACGGCGATGCGACGGCGGCGTGGGAGCATCTGACGGGGGCGAGGGGGCATGCACCGGAGCGCGTGGTGCTGTTCGGCCGTTCGCTGGGCGGGGCGGTGGCTGCCTGGCTGGCCCAGGGCCGGGCCGCCGGCGGGCTGATCGTCGAGTCCGCCTTCACCTCGATCCCGGATATGGGGCACGAGCTCTACCCGTACCTGCCGGTGCGCCTGTTGTCACGCTTCTCGTATAACACGCGTGACTGCGTCGCGCGGGCCCGCTGCCCGGTCGCTGTCCTCCACAGCCCCGAGGACACAATGATCGGCATCCGCCACGGACGGGCCATTTTTGAGGCGGCGCCCGAACCCTGCCGCTTCATCGAAATCCGCGGCGACCACAACGAGGCCCTCGACGTTGGCGGGGCCGACTATGAGCGCCAGCTCGGCGACGCCCTCGCCTGGTGCCTGGCCACGTCGGCGTCGCGCCGATAGGGGAGGGGGGGCGGTTGGAGGTGCTCGGCCGGCAGGGTTGGGTGCGGCGCGGCGAGGGCGGAGTCGCTGCCGCGGCTGGCGCCCTGACGCCGTGCGCCGCAGGAACCCCGGAGCCGCCGCGGTACCGCCGCGCGGGGTCAGTCGGCCTGGAGGGCGGCGATGAAGGCGTCCGCCTCGGCGATCGCGCTCTCCATGTCGCGTACGAGCTGATCCACGTTGGACTGCACGCTGACCAGCTCCTGGCTCAGGCCGGCGATCGCGCGGGCGTTCAGGTTGTGCTTCATGAACAGAACCTGGTCGCGCAGGGGCACGAGCGCCGGTTCGAGCTTGCTTTCCGCGCGCCGCATGGCCGTGATCAGCTCCGTGTACTTGCGCCGCGTGGCCGTGAGTTTCTGCTGGCTGGCGCGGCGCAGCGAGTCGCTGTTGTACTGCTCGATCTCAGCGGTCCACTCGCTGAACAGCGCCTCGGAGACGTCCTCGACCGCGTCAATGCGCCGGCGCACGTCGTCGGCCGCCGACTCGCTGCGCTTCAGCGTGGCGTTGAGCTTGTTGTACTCCGCCTCCAGGTCGCCGCCCCGGAAGTTCACCACACTCTTGAACTGCTCCATCGCGGTCAGAAACTGCTCCTTGGCTTCATCCTGGGTGTCCCGCGCCTCCTTGACGCGGTCCACCATGATCTCCCGCTTGTGCACACCCATCTTCTCCATCGCCCCGTAGTACATGGTGCTGCAGCCGCCGAGGCCGAGGGCGATGGCCGGAAGGACGAGGAATCGAGCGCGCATCCGAGTCTCCTTCGTGTCTGGGGTGAACTGCCGTGCCCGCCGCGCGGAGCCTGTCTGCAGCCTGCGTTTGACCCCCGTGCCCCTCTCCGCACGACGGCCTTCCCGCGTCGCCGCCCTTACCATATATCCGTCCGCCGCCCCCCGCAATGGGGGATGCGGTGAACAACCGGTCCCCTGGGGGCCGCGCCGCCCCGGACGTGAGGCCGGCCGCGCCATCTGAATCCCAGCACTTGCCGGAAGATCCCTTTTTTTGCCCGGACGGCGGTTTACAAACGCGCCCCGTCGCCTATCTTTGCGCGTCGGGGCGACTGCCGGGCCGGGCCGGGGCCGCCGGTGTCAGAGGCCGGGTTCAGAGCGGTCGCCCGTCCGGGGTGACAGGGCACAGGCCGCCGGAGCAAAGGAAGCGGGTGTCATGAGACGGTACTCGGACGAGCACTTGTGGGTGGACGCCGAGGGCGGCGTGGCCACGGTCGGCATCACCGCGTACGCCGCGGCGGAGCTGGGCGACATCACCTTTGTTGAATTGCCTGAGGCCGGGGCGGTCCTAGTTGCCGGCGAGTCGTTCTGCGTGATCGAGTCGGCCAAGGCGGCCACCGACGTCATCGCGCCCTGCGGAGGCGTCGTGGCCGAGGTCAACGCCCGGCTGGATGACGATCCCGGCCTGGTCAACACATCGCCCGATCGGGACGGCTGGATCTGCCGCCTGCGCGAGGTCAAGCCGGCCGAGATCGCGGCGCTCCTCGATGAGGCCGGGTACGAAGCCCTCCTGGCCAAGAATGAAGAGGGGTGAGGGCCAAACCGCGGCGACGGAAAGCGACGATGCCGACGCCCGGAGTCTGCCCCCTGACATGCGGCCCCTGACACCTCCCCCTCAGCCTTCATCCCTCAGCCTTCATCCCTCATCTTTCATCCCTCAGCCCTCCCCAAGGCTTTCCCATGCAGACCTCCAGCCAGGCCGTTGATGCGGTGCTTCGCGGGCGGCCGCGTGACTACGTGCCGTTGTACGACAGCCCGTGGGGGGACACGCTCAGGAAGTGGGTTTTGCAGGGCATGCCTGCCGACGACAAGGGCAATGCCGTTGATCCCATCGAGCATTTCGGCTTCGACCTGGCCGGCTGCGGCGGCTGGTGGGAGTGGGTGGCGAAGCGCGGGCAGGATCAGGTGCTCGAGGAGACCGACGAGTGGAAGGTGGTGCGCAACGGCAATGGCGCGGCCCTGAAGTGGTGGAAGAACAAGTCAGGCACGCCGGAGCACATTGACTTCCACATGACCACCCGCGAGGTTTGGGAGAAGGAGTACCGCCCGCACCTGCTCGGGTTCGACCCCAGCCGCGTCAACGTCCAAGGCGCCCGCGACGCCCTGGCCCGCTGGCGGGCCAAGGGGAAATGGACGTACTACGGGCACATGTTCATCTGGGAGGGCATGCGCGCCTCGATGGGCGACGTCACCATGTACACCAGCCTGATCGAGGATCCGGGCTGGATCCACGACTTCGCCCGCGTCCACACCGACTTGTGGAAGGCCGCCTTCAAACTGCTCATCGAGGAGGCCGGCCGCCCGGACGGCGTCTGGATTTACGAAGACCTTGGCTACCGCGACCGGCTCTTCTGCGCCCCGGACGTGCTGCGCGAGCTGATCTTCCCCTACTACGCCGAGGTCGTCGAGTTCCTCCACGGCTACGACCTGCCGGTGGTGTTGCACTCGTGCGGTTTTCAGGCGCCGATGATCCCGCTGGCGATCGCGGCCGGCTTCGACGGCCTCAACCCCATGGAGGTCAAGGCCGGCAACGACATCTTCGCCTACGCCGAGACGTACGGCGACCGCATCGCCTTCTTCGGCGGCTTCGACGCCCGCATCCTCGAGAGCGGCGACCGTCCGCGCATCCGCCGCGAGGTCGAGCGGTTCATCCGTGGCCTGAAGGCCCGCAACGCCCGCTTTGTCTTCGGCTCGGACCACTCGCTGTCCACCGACATCGCCTACGACGCCTTCCGCTACGCACTCGACGTCTACCGCGAGGAACGGCTGTACTGACTTGCTTTCCGCCCGGCCCACGGATATCTTGTGTACGATGAAACTCTTGCGCGTCATCTTGGCGGCCGCCGCCGTACTCGTCTGCCGGACGGGGCTGGCCTACTATGCTTATGAGGCGCCGGCCGGAACAGTCGGAAGCCAGACGTGGGGCGGGGCGCTGGGGCTGGATTTCGATGTCCAAACCCCGGTCATCATCGGCCAGCTCGGGATCTTCGACAGCGGCGGCAACGGACTGGCCGGAACCCTCTCGGCCAGGCTCTATGACCGCGACGATCCGTCGGCACCGCTGGCCTCACTGACCTTCAGTGCCGCCGATGCCGGCACCCTCAACAGCGCCTTTCGCTTCAAGGATCTCGTCACCCCCGTCTCCCTGCCCGCCGGATTCCATGGCTGCATCGTGGCGGACGGCTTCTCGGGCAGCGACCCGAACGGCAACAGCAGTCCCCCGGCGACCACCGACAGCGGCGGCGACGCCCTCGCCTTCGTCGGCACCGCCCGCTATGCGAACTCCGCCGGCGTCTATCCGACCAACCTCGACGGCGGACCGCCCGCCCGCTACCTGGCCGGGTCGTTTGCCTTCACCGTCGATAGCGGGCCGCCGCCCCCGCCGCCACCCGCACAGGCCGACGGCCCCGTGACACTGAAGAACCACGCCGCCGAACGCTCCCAGGGCGGCTGGCCGGTGTCGGCCATCGCCGACGGCAGCCTGACCAGCGGCTGGGGCAACGGCGGCTCCGGCAGCAACACCGACATCGTCACCCCCGCAGGCAAGGGTGCGCGGTTCACCATCAGCCTATACTCGGGGAACACGTTCAACGTCGGCGGTTCGCACACCCTCGGACGCTTCCGGCTCTCGGTCACCGGCGACCCGCGCACCGACTTCGCGGACGGCCGGATCGACGGCGGCGACGTCACCGCCAACTGGACCGTCCTTACCCCCCTGGACTGGAGCTCGACCGGCCCGTCGTCCCTCAGCCTCCTGGCCGACGGTTCGCTGCTGGCCAGCGGCGGACCTGGCGACTACGAGACCTACACCATCCTTGCCGAGAGCACGCTGCCCCTCATCACCGGCTTCCGCCTCGAAGCCTTCACCCACGAGAGCTTGCCGCTCACCGGTCCCGGGCGATCCGCCACCAACGGCAACTTCGTGGTCTACGAATTCGGGGTAGACTACCTGTCGGTCCCCGAACCGGCCTCCCTCGCCGTGTTCCTCGCCGCCGCGGCCGCCATCCTCCGTCGGCGCTGAGAGGGCCGCCCCGTGGCCGCCAGGCACATCCTGATCGCCGAGGACGACCCCCACATCCGCGACGGCCTGCAGGACGCCCTGGCCAGCGAAGGCTACCGCGTGACCGCGGTCTCCGACGGCCTCGCCGCCCTCGCCGCCGTCCGCGCCGGCGGCATTGACCTTGCGCTCCTCGATGTCATGATGCCCGGCAAGTCCGGCTACGACGTCTGCCGCGACATCCGCAAGACCGACGAACGGCTGCCCATCATCATCCTGACCGCCAAGGGTGAGGAGATTGACAAGGTGGTCGGCCTGCAACTGGGCGCCGACGACTACGTCACCAAGCCCTTCAGCGTCCGCGAGCTGCTGGCCCGCATCGCCGCCGTGCTCCGCCGTTGCGCCGCACTGCCCAGGGCCGACGGGGCGCTGACCGCCCTGCCCGCCGTCTTCGAGTTCGGCGCCGCCCGGATTGACTCGACGACGTTCCGGGGGACGCTCGGCGGGCGCCCGGTCGAGTTCACCCCGCGCGAGATGAGGATCATCGAGTACTTCTACGAGCGCCCCGGCAAGGTGGTCAGCCGCGAGAGCCTCCTGGCCGACGTTTGGGAGATGGACAATCCGGCCGGCACCCGCACCCTCGACCAGCACATCGCGCAACTGCGCAAGAAGGTCGAGGCCGACCCCGCCCACCCCCGCGCCATCACCACCGTCCACGGCGTGGGATACCGCTACGAGGGCTGACACCCTTGCCTGCCCCCGACCCCGCCCCACAAGCGCGACGATAGCGAGCGTTCGGCGTTGAGCGTTCGGCGTTGGGTGTTAGGCATTCGACGTTCGGCGTTGGGTGTTGGGCGTCTCCTTATCTTGGCGCCCATGCGGCCCCGCCCCGCGGCTTGCGCCTCAGGGCGTGATCTGGGTGCCGATGCCGTGGTCGGTGAAGAATTCGAGCAGGAGCGAATGCCGGATGCGGCCGTCAATCATGTGCACCTTGCGGCATCCGGCCTGGAGGGCGTCGGCCGCGCTGCGCACCTTGGGGGTCATGCCGCCGCTGATCACGCCCCGGCTGATGTAGCCGTCAATCTCGCCCAGTGTGATGGTGGAGATCAGCGACTGGGGGTCGGCGGCGTCGCGCAGGATACCGGGCACGTCGCTGAGGAAGACCAGTTTGGCGGCGCGGACGGCGGCGGCGATCTGGCAGGCCGCCATGTCGGCATTGATGTTGTAGGCTTGGCCGGACATGTCGCGGGCCAGCGGCGCCACCACCGGCACCTCGTGGCGGTTCAGCACCCACTGGATCTGCTCGCTGTCCACGTTGACCACGCGGCCCACGAACCCGAGGTCCAGCGCGGCGCCGGTGCCAGGGCCGGCGGCGGTGATGCGCTCGGCCCGCAGCACGGTCTTGCCCGAGACCGCGAACGGCTTGCCGCCCAGCTCGCGGACCATCGCCACCAGCTTGGCGTTCTCCTCGTGCAGGACGCGATCGACGACGCCGATGGTCCGCTCACAGGTGTAGCGCAGGCCCTGGATGAAACGCGTCTCGATCTGCGCCGCCTTCAAGGCCGCGGTGATCGCCTTGCCGCCGCCGTGCACCACGACCGGCCGCATCCCCGCGCACTCCATGAACACCACGTCACGCAGCACCGAACGCGCCTGCGCCTCGTCCTCCATGACACTGCCGCCGAGCTTGACCACCACCACGCTGTCGCGGAACTCCTGGATGTACGGCAGGGCTTCGACAAGCACGGACGCCTTCTCGATCAGCTTCTCCATGCGGTTCTCTCCCTCGCTGCGCAGACCCCGCGGTTCTGCGGAGTCCGCAAGAAATTGTCGGTATGCGCCCGGGTACCAGTCGGGGCGCACTGGAGGGACGCCCTCCGTGGCGTCCGGGTCGCACTCGGCAGACCTGGTCTCGCGGCATAACCTGGCGGACACGGAGGTCCGCCCTCCAGCCCGGGCAGACCGCACTGCACTGGAGGCACGCCCTCCGTGGCGTCCGGGTCGCACTCGGCAGACCTGGTCTCGCGGCATAACCTGGCGGACACGGAGGTCCGCCCTCCAACGCGGGCAGACCGCACCGCGGTGGCCGGCCGGAAACGTCGGCAAGTATAGCCGCTGGCGCCGCGGTGTCCACAGCTTGATTCCCCGGCCTGCGCCGCCTACGTTATGGCCTGCATGGAAGCGACCCGCCGGGCCGCACGGCCGGTCAGGCCCCGGATCATCCGCCTTGTACTACGAATACTATGGATTTGCCGAGCCGCCCTTCAGCCTGACGCCGGATCCGAAGTACCTGTTCTTCAGTGAGCAGCACCGGGAGGCCCTGGACCACCTGGTGTTCGGGGTCCGCGAGCGCAAGGGCTTCATCCAGATTACCGGCGAGGTCGGGGCCGGCAAGACCACCCTTTGCCGCGCCTTCTTCAACGAGCTCGACGACCATTGGCTGACCGCCCTCGTCCTCAACCCGATGCTCAGCGCCGACGAGCTGATCCGCGTCATCCTGCGCGAACTGCGCATCGCCGACACCACCGACCGGGTCGAGAACTTCGACCGCCTGAACCAGTTCCTCCTCGCCAAGACGCGGGAACACCGTGACGTGGTCCTGGTGATTGACGAGGCGCAGACGCTGACCGCCGAGATGCTCGAACAGGTCCGCCTCATCTCGAACCTGGAGACCGACAACCAGAAACTGATCCAGATCGTGCTGCTCGGCCAGCCGGAGCTGCGCGACAAGCTCGAATCCCCCGACCTGCGCCAGCTGCGCCAGCGCATCACCATCCGCTACCACCTGGGGCCGCTCTCGGCGGCGGAGACCCGGCGCTACCTCGAACACCGCATGAGCGTGGCCGGCGGCCGGGGCACGCCGCAGTTCGGCGACGGCGCGGTGCGGGCAATCCACGGCTACGCTGGCGGCATCCCGCGCATGATCAACGCCGTCGCCGACAAGGCCCTCCTGGCCGGTTTCGTCTTCAAGACCGCGACCATCACGAAACAGCTTGTGCGCCTGGCCGCCCAGGAACTGGAGGGGCACTTCGAATGAGCCTGATCAGCGATGCCCTCAAAGAGGCCAAGCGCGATCCCTCCGCCCTGCGCCTCAAACGGCCTGAGGATCGCCCGCCGACGCCCGGCCCCGTGCTGCCGCCGGCCCCGCCCCCAGCCCCGCCCCCGCCGGTCCCGCCCCCGGCCCCGCCATCGGCGTTGCCGAAGGCTCTGGCCATGGTGGGCGTGACGGTGCTGGTGGCCCTCGGCCTGGCCGGCGTCCTCGTCTACCGCGCCCTGAACCGTCAAGTCAGAGTGGCCAGTGTGGCGCCGGCCGGGTCGCCGCCCCCGGCCGCGCCGGCAACCGTGACCCCGCCGCCGACGGACACGCCCCTGACCGTCCCTCCGCCGGCACCCCAGCCCCCGGTCGCCGTCCCTCCCCCGGCGGCGCCGGCCCCCGCCGTCCCGGCACCCTCCGAACCGCCCGCCGCCGCGCCGCTGCCAGGCCCCACGCCTGCCGCGCCGGCCCCGCCGCCGCCCACGCCGCACACTCCTCCGCTGGTGGCGGCTGCGCCGCCCGTCAAGGACACTGCGCCTCTCCCGCCTCAGCCGCCCGCCCCCGAGCCGGCGCCGCCCGCCATCCGCGCCCGCTTCCCGGTCAAGGGCATCATGAAGGTGAAGGACGGCTACCTCGCGCTGATCGGCTCCGAAGTCGCCCGCGCCGGGCACGAGCTGGCCGACGGGGCCGTGGTCGAGTCCGTCACCCCGAACCGCGTCGTCATCCGCGTCGACGGCAAGCCGTACTCGCTCAAATACTCCGACTGACCACGGAAGACTGACCCATGCCCCACAGCGCGCGCTACCTGGCCCTGCGCGGCCTCGCCCCGAAGCGCATCCCCCACTGGGAGTTCTTGGGGTGCCCGGACGCCGAGACCTTCATCACCGGCATTGACCGCTACCAGCACCCCCGGCAGTGCCGGCTGCGGCTGCAGGAACTCTACCCCCAGCTCAACGTCGACATCCCCGCCAGCGACGCGCCCATCGAGAGGCCCCGCCTCGACCTCGACGCCCGCCGCGAGGGGCTGGACGCCGGCGGCCGCCACGTCGTGCGCTGGGCCGAGGGGGTCACCTTCCACTGGGACCATGGCCGCCGCTTCCACACCCCCGAGGATGTCTTCGCCTTCTCCCCCCTCGAACACCCGGACTGGCGCGGCACCGGCATCGTCACCGATTGGGATTTCACCGACGAGGAACGGCTCTACCAGCGCTTCCGCGCCACCCTGCCCGCCGCTTGGGGCGACGCCGCGCCCGCCGGCGCCACCGAGATGGTCGGCACCTACCAGACCATGTTCATGTGGCCGATGCTGGTCTTCGGCTGGGAGCTGTTCCTCGAGTGCTGCCTCGACCCGCGCTTTGAACGCATCATGGACGAGTTCGCCGAGCTCAATCGCCGCCTGTTCCGCGCCTTCGCCCGCCTGCCCGTCCACTTCGTCACCTGCCACGACGACATTGTCAACACCCGCGGCCCCGTGTGCTCGCCCGCCTGGATGCACACGTTCATCTTCCCCCGCTACGAGGAATTCTTTGGCATCCTGCGCGCCGCCGGCAAACAGGTCCTGTTCATCTCGGACGGTTGCCTGGACGCCTTTGCCGACGACGTCTTCGCCTGCGGCGCCTCCGGCATCCTCGGCGAGCCCTACACCAACTACAGGGCCATTGCCCGACGCCACGAGAACTGCTTCCTCACCGGCGAGGGCGACACCCGAGTCCTGGCCCGTAACCACCCCGCCGAGATCCGCGCCATGGTCGAGAACATGGTCGAAACCGCGCACATGACCGGCGGCTACTTCATGCGCATCGGCAACGAGTTCACCTGGAACACACCCGTCCAGGCGGTCAAGCACTACCTCGACCTTTGCCGCGACCTCGCCCGGCGGGAGTGAAACGCCGGCCCGTGCCGCGCTTGCGCCTGCCACTCGGCGTCTGCCGTCCCCCGCAGTCAGGCGAGGCCCGTCACTCAGGCGTGACGATGGTCGTCGTCCGCTTCGCCGCACTCCTCACAGGCGTCCGGACGGCCCAGAGCGATGCCGGCGTCGGCCTTGACCAGCACGAAGTACTCCGCGTCCTTGAGCAAGGCCGTGCCGTCGTTGGGCAGGATGTTGCCCAGCGCCGTGTTGGGGACGCCGAAGCGCACCCCGTCGGGCGTGATCACCGCGAGTTTGCCGTGCTCGACCGAGGCCCGCCCGTGCAAGGCCTGCATCTGCACCCGGCCGGCCCGCTCGTCGAGAACCTTCACGACCACGACGCAGAGCCGGCGACCTTCGAGGTAGTCCAGCGTTCCCATCAGGTCGCTCCTCCGCCCGACGGGCCGCGCCCGAGGCGGCGCAGAAGCACCCGGCGGATGTGGTCGAGATCCTCGCAGCGCAGCGCCCGCGCCAGCGCCAGGTAGATAACCCCCCCGGCCAGGCCTGGCACCATCACCTCCGCCAGCCGCCCAGGCAGCGTCGCGCCCGCCCACGGCAGGGCCCCGTGCACGGCCAGGGCCGCCGCGGCCGCCGCCAGCGCGGCCAGTGCGGGTTTGAGCAGCCCGGGCAGGGCCGCGCCAAACCCCAGGTTGCCAAGCTGTCGTCTGAGCAGCACGAGGAGGCACACGACGTTGACGTAGGAGCTGACCGTGGTGGCCAGCGCCAGCCCCCCTTGCCGCAGGGACTGCATCAGGATCAGGTTGAGGGTCAGGTTCAGCACCATGCAGACGATGGCGACGATGACGGGGGTGCGGGTGTCCTTGCGCGCGTGGAAAGCCGTGGTGATGACCTTGAGGGCCGCAAACGCCGGAATGCCAGGCAGATACAGCAACAGCGGCCACGCCGTCTCCACCGTGTCCGCCGCCGTGAACGTGCGGTACTGGAAGAGCAGTCGCACAATCGGCACGTGCAGCACGGCCATCAGCGCAAACGCCGGCAGGGCCAGGAAAAGGACGTGCCGCAACGTCCCGTGCAAGACCTGCAGCATGCCGTCGCGGTCGTGGGCCGCCCACGCCCGCGACATCTCCGGCAGGCAGACTGCGCTGCCCGACACCGCAAACAGCCCGATCGGCAGGTAGATGATGCGCTGGCTGTAGTACAGCGAGGTGACTGCCACGTGCCCCAGCCACAGCGAGATGACGCGGTCAAGCACGGTGTTGAGCTGGATGATCCCCTGGCCGATCAGCACCGGCGCCATCAGCCGGCCCACCTGCCGGACCGCCGGGTCGTCGAGGCCCGGCGCGAAGCGCGGCCGCCAGCCCTCGCGACGACATGCCCACACGTGCCAGCCAACCTGCAACACCCCCGCCGCCAACACCGCCGCCACCAGGAACGCAAGCGGCGCCGCCCCGCGATCCCGACCCAGAACCAGGCAGGCCACCGCCGCCGCGATCAACAGCCCGTTGATCAGCACCTGGCTGAACGCCGCCACCGCAAACCGTCCGGCCACCTGCAACATCCCGCCGAAAGCCGCGCACAGACAGACCGCAATCGCATACGGCATCAGCCACGGAACCAGCCGGGCCGCCATCAACGAGGTCTCGCCCGTGATGAACAAGGTGGCCGCCAGGCAGACCGCCGAGACCGCCAGGAACACGCCCACCAGCACCACCGCCAACACCGACACAACCCGCGTCGCAGTCCCCCAGGCCGCCGCCCGGCCCCGCTTCTCCATGGCCTCCGAGAACACCGGCACAAACGCCGCCGAAAACGCCCCCTCGCCGAGGAGGGCGCGGAACAGGTTGGGGATGGTGAAGGCGGTGAGAAAGGCGGCCAGCGGCGCGCTGGTCCCCCAGACCACGGCAAAGACGGTGTCGCGCGCCAGCCCGAAACAGCGGCTGGCAAACACACCGGCGGTCACCACCAGCATCCGTGCGGTGCGGGCCTGGGAGGGGGTGTGGGTCACGGGGACGGCTCCTGTCGGTGTGTGCGTGGCCGCGCCCGGGGTGGTCACTGCCACACCCGGCCGGGAAGCCTCCCTGCGAGGGGCCGCGCACAAGTGTAAGGGCTGAAACGCGGGGCGCAACCCCAACCGCCAGGAAAAAGCGGCCGGCCCGTCCGCGCCCCCCGCGCCTTGCACCCCGGCCCGCCGGTGACATCTTACCGCGACGCCCAACCCCGCCTCGCCAGGCCATCATGCCCCGCAGACGCAGAAGGAGATCCCTCCCGGATGGATGCCCGCGCCGGCCTCTTCCCCCACGACCATGGGCCAATCTACGCGGAGACCGACCTCGCCCGTTTCCCCGTCGAACCCCTCTCGGTGCTCAGCAACGGCCTGTTCCTGATCATCGTGCTCTACTGGGTGTGGCGGCTGCGCGGGCGATGGCGGCAGTACCCCCTGCTCAGCCTGTCAGTGCCCATCCTGGCCGTCGGGCTGGTCGGCGGCACGGTCTACCATGCCACCCGCAGCGCCGAGGTCTGGCTGATCATGGACTTCCTTCCGATCGCCGTCCTCGCCCTGACCGCCTGTGTCTACTTCTGGCGCGCCCTGCTCGGGCGCTGGGGCACCGCCGGCCTGGCCGGCGTGGCGCCGGTCGTCGCCTTCGCCATCCTGACCCGGGTCTCCGGGCTGCCGGAGTCGGTCTCCTACTCGGCCGGCTACTCGATGCTGGCGGGCAACATCCTCTTCCCCATGATCCTGCACTGCGCGCTCTACCACCGCAATGCCTGGCCGTGGCTGGCCGCCTCCGTCGCCAGCTTCCTGGTGGCGGTGTTCTTCCGCCAGGCCGACGCGTGGGTGGGACTTCACCTGTTCGCCGCCGGCAGCCACTGGCTGTGGCACCTGTGGGGCGCGGCCAGCACCTTCTTCCTCATGCAGTACCTGTATGCCTGGGAAGCCGCCGGGGGCTCCGCCCCCCGCGCCCCGCTCACATCGTCCCGGCCAACCCGATGATCCGGTCGCGGTTCGCAACCAGTATCCGGTCGAGAAAACCGCCAAACAGGATCCGGTACGCCTCGAACGCCCGCTCCAGCCCAACGTCATGGCCGACCGACTGCGACAGGAAGTAGCGGTTGCGGACGATCTCGTGCGCCAGGAACTCCAGGCCGTTGTGGCCAAACTCCTGCTCGATCAGCTCGAAGACCCGGCCGATGAAGGACAGCTCCCACGGCGTCACCGCGCTGAGCCCCTCGCCGACACCCGGCCGCTGCCCGCCGAAGGTGATGTTCTCGCGGACGTGACGGTTGCCGCATACGCTCAGCACCAAGATGTGCAAGCAGAACTCCCGCTCGCGGGTCTGGCTGCTGGGCTTGGTCAGGCAGGCCGAGAAGCGGCCCGCAAACACGTTGTCGCAGGACACGTCGTTCCAGAGTACCGAGGCCGGCACCAGCCGGCCCTCACCGTCGGCCGTCCCGCGCGCATTCGCGTCAACCTCCTCATGCGGCGCCGCCGGGAAGAAATGCCGGATGGCCGCCTTGACCCCGCCGCCGAACTCGAGCACGGTCGTGTGCCCGCCGTCCGGATCGAGCGCCTCCGGCTCGTAGTGCAGGAAACCGGCGACCTCCTCCTGCAGGATCTGCCGCAGCTCGATGGGCCGCTCCTCGGGCGGCATGCACCGGATGGTGCCGCCCAGCTCACGGCAAATCATGGGGACGCGTTCGCGGAAGTTGTTCTCGTCGTGGTCCTGTTCGATCTCAAGCGGGAGCATGATCCGATCCATTCGTTGAACATGCGGGTGGCGTCGCGAGCGCCGCCGCCGGAAAACGGGCCGTGGTCCAACGGCCGGCCGTCATCATACCGGCGCCCTGACCATTGTCAAGCCCCACTGTCGCCGGTCAGCCGCCGGGGCGCGGACGCGAGGCGTCTCCCGACGGCAGCAACACCGTGAAGAGACTCCCGCCGCCTGGCCGCGGGGCGAAGCGCAGGTCGCCCCCCAGGTCCCGGGCCATGCGACGCGAGATGCTGAGGCCCAGCCCGCAACCCTGCGCGCCCGCCGTCAGCGACTCGTCAACACGATGGAACTGACGGAACAGCCTCCGCCGGTGCGCAGGCGGAATCCCCGGCCCACGGTCGCCAAAGCCAACCGCAAGACCCTCCGGATCGCGCACCAGCCCGATTTCGAGTTCGCCGCCGCCGGCGGCGTACTTGATCGCGTTGTCAACCAGGTTGAGGAAGATCTGATGCACCGCATCGCGGTCCGCAGTCACCGCCCCGGCACCCCAGTCGCCCGACCGCGTCACCCGCATCCCGGACTCGCGCAGCCGCTCGGCCTGCTCATCGAGAACCGACTCGAGGACCTCCGCCGTGTCCAGCGCCTCGGGACGGTACGGCCGGCGCCCCTGCTCGAGCCGGCTGAAGCTCAGCACGTTGTTGACCAGCCGGGTCAGCCGTTCGCTCTGGGTGACGATCACCTCGAGATACTTCCGGCGCTTGTCCTCCTCGGCCACGCGCCCCTGGCTGAGCAACTCGGCGTACATGCGGATGGTGGTCAGCGGAGTCTTCAGCTCGTGGGAGACGTTCGAGACGAACGAGGTCTTCCGCCGGGCATCGCCCTGGTGACGGCAGGCCAGCCAGACCAGCACCGAGCCGGCGGCCACGATCGCCGCCGCAAAACAGGCCACCAGCAGCCCGGTCAGCAACAGCACGGTCCGCGAACCCGCCGCGCGCGCCGCCAAGTCGGTGTCGTAAACGGCGACCGTCCAGTGCGGCAGGCAACCCCCGACGGCGGCCGCGGCCACCGGGCGGACGCCGGCAGTGACGTCCACGGAACCGGCCTGGTGCACGACCTGGCCATCGTCGGCGAGGATCGCAAAGGCCTGGCCGGCGGCGGGCTGCGCCGGCAACAGGGGCGAGAGACGCGAGAGCAGGGCCATGGTCTCCAGCTCGACCCCGCGCACCGTGTCCTCGCCGTCCGGCGCCATCCAGGCGAGCAGGTAGAGCCGATTCTCGAAGAACCACGGCAGACAGCCGGAACGTGCCGCCGTCCGCGGCCGGGACTGCTGGCCCCCGGCGTCCTCACGGGTGAAACGGCTGAGCCGGTACAGGCTGCCGTCGGCGCGGGCATCCGTGGCCGCGGCCTCCCCATCCGCCCCCTGCGGCACGGTGGCCGGCCACGGCACGCGCCCGCTGAACAGCGGTTCGTACCGGAGCATGAAGCGCGATTCCTCGCGGGTCGCCGGCGAACCGGGGGAGGGGATCAGCAGCCCGGTCTTCTCCTGCCACAGGAAGCCATTCCGGATCAGCGGGTTGCTGTTCTCCCAGGCGCGCAACCGCTCCGGCAGCTCAGCGGCGGGGATCTCGGCCAGTTCGCGCAGGACGCCGCCCTCGGCCTCCGCCACCGCCAGGGCCAGGCGGTCGGCCAGCGTCTGCGCCTTCAGGTGCAACGCCTCACGCGCGGTGTCCACAACCCGGCGCTGCTCCCGCCGCACCAGCCCGAGGGCGAGCACGCCGATGACCACGGACGCCACCAGCAGGAGCAACCAGCAGGCGATCAGCAGTCTGTATTTCACCATGGCCCTCGTGCAAGCGGGGCAGGGCGGCGCTCCGGCCGCCGGCAGCCTGCATCCCGACGGTGCCCGCCGCCTCGGAACAGACCTCGGCCGTGCACCACCGGATTCCCTACGAGCCGCTCGCAGAACCCAGGCGTGAGTGCTGGGACAAAGCCCCGGCCTCCATCGGCCCCGATACAGATTGCCGTGTGCCGGGCTGGAGGGACGACCTCCGTGTCGTCCGGGTTCGTCCGGGGCAGACCAGGTCTTCGCGTATGACCTGGCGGACACGGAGGTCCGCCCTCCATCGCACGAGGCAGTCGTCGTCCGCGGGGGTTCTGCAAGCGCCTCCTACTATAGCCACGGCAGGAGACTTCGCGCGGTCGCGCCCCCCTCGCGCATGGCGTTTGCGTCCAGCCGGCATTTGCTTTCGTGTCCGGGGCCGCCTACGGTACACCGGTTGGCCATGGCCCCAGGTTCGGTGTACCAGGCGCGGTGTCCGGCGCCCACCCCCGCCTGACACACCCCGTTGCAGGAGATCCACCCGTGTTCGCCAGACTCGCCCCGTATGGAGTCATCCCCGTGCTGGCCCTGGAGAACCCCGACCAAGGCCTGCACGTCTGTGAAGCCCTCCTCGAAGGCGGACTGCCGGTGGCCGAGATCACGTTCCGTACGACCGCCGCGGCCGACGTCATCCGCGCCGTCTCCCGCCAGTTCCCCGCCCTCACCGTCGGCGCGGGAACCGTGCTCACGGCGGCCGACCTGCAACGGGCCATGGACGCGGGCGCACGCTTCGCCGTCGCGCCGGGATGCAACCCGACCGTCGTCCGGGCCGCCGTCGAGGCAGGTTTCCCCTTTGCACCGGGAGTCTGTACGCCCAGCGACATCGAGCGGGCCCTCGAACTCGGCGTGCGCAACCTGAAGTTCTTCCCCGCCGAGGCGGCCGGCGGCGTCAAGATGCTCAAGGCCCTTGCCGCCCCCTACGCCCACCTCAAACCGAGCTTCTGCCCGACGGGCGGCCTCTCGCCCGAGAACATGGCCGCCTACCTGGCGATCCCCCAGGTCCCCGTGGTGGGCGGCACCTGGCTCGGCCCCAAGGACGCCCTCGCCAAGGGCGACTGGAAACGCATCGCCGCCCTGGCCGCCGAGGCGGTCGCCATCGCCGCCCGCACGCGGGCAGGCTGAACCCATGCCCACCGTCCGACTCAAGAAACGCGCCGAACGCTCGATCCTGCGCCGGCACCCGTGGCTGTTTTCCGGCGCCATCGAATGCACCGAGGGCGCCCCCCAGGCCGGTGACACCGTGGACGTCCTCGCCAGCGACGGCGCCTGGCTGGCCCGGGGCGCCTGGTCGCCACACTCCCAGATCGCCGTGCGGGTGTGGACATTCACGGCCGCACAACCCGTCGGTGCCGAGTGGTTCCGCGCACGCCTGGCCGCCGCCATCGCGGCCCGTGCACGCTGGCTCGGCGACGCCCCCCGCCCCGCCTGCCGGCTCGTCAACGCCGAGTCCGACGGACTGCCCGGCCTCGTGGTTGACCGCTACGCCGGCTTCCTGGTCTGCCAGTTCCTCTCGGCCGGCACCGAGGCCTGGCGCGACGCGATCGTGCAGGAACTCATCCGCCTGCTCCCCGCCACCGCCGGCGTCTACGAACGTTCCGACGTCGATGTCCGCGAGAAGGAAGGCCTCCAACCCTGCGCCGGCGTCCTCTGGGGCGAAGCCCCCCCGGAGGCCGTCGAGATCGCCGAAGGCCCGTGCCGTTACCTCGTTGACATCCAGCACGGCCACAAGACCGGCTTCTACCTCGACCAGCGTGACAACCGCGCCGCCGTTGCGGAGTTCGCAAACGGCCGCGAGATCCTCAACGCGTTCTCCTACAGCGGCGCGTTCGCCGTCGCCGCCTTGCGTGCCGGCGCCACCCGCGCCGTCAACGTTGACTCCTCCGCCGAGGCCCTGGCCCTCGCCGCCCGCAACGTAGCCCTGAACGACCTCGATCCCGCCCGCCTCGAAAACACCCAGGCCGACGTGTTCCAATTCCTCCGCCTCTGCCGGGACGCCCGCCGGCAGTTCGACCTCATCATCCTCGACCCGCCCAAGTTCGCCGCCACCCGCGGACAGGTCGAAAAAGCCTGCCGCGGATACAAGGACATCAACCGGCTCGCCTTCAAGCTGCTCCGCCCCGGAGGCCTCCTCGCCACCTTCTCCTGCTCGGGGCATGTTGACCGCGACCTCTTCCAGAAAGTCGTCGCCGACGCCGCCCTTGACGCCGGCTGCGAAGCCCGCATCCTGCGCTGGCTCTCCCAGTCCGGCGACCACCCCTGCGCCCTCGCTTTCCCCGAAGGACTCTACCTGAAGGGCCTCATCTGCCAGGTCGGCGGAACCCCGTCCTGAGACCGCCCCCGGCCGGCTGCCCGGCCGGGCCGACGACCGGTAGGGCATGCTCCTTGGCCAGGCGCCCAGTTCGTGAAAACACTCCGCCATTTTCGCGAACTCCGCAAGAGCCGTGCCAGCACCCGGCGGGCCCCCAGTTTGTGAATACACCCCGCCGTTTTCGCGAACTCGGCGAGAACAGTCCCGCCGCGCCCCCGGGCGACTGGTGATCCGCCGGCCATCGCCAGACCTCGCCAGGAACCGCCAGGGATCGCCAGGGATCGCCAGGAATCGACAGGAATCGACAGGAGTCGACAGGAGTCGAAGGGAGTCGCCAAGTCTCAGCAACCGCCGACACCCTCCCGTCATCCGCCGGCCGTCTCGTCCCCTCCGCGTTCGGGGGACCCCCGCTTCGGCTACCAGCAGTGCACGCGGCCCCGCAGGTTGCGCCCGGCGGCGAGGGCCTGCTCGGCGGCGGCGTGCGGCACGCCGAGCATGTCCAGCCCGCGGTCAACGGTGTGCCGCCAGATGGTCTCCATGTCGTTGAGCTCGGGCTGCGACATGGCGATGCCGGTCACGCCGGGCATGGCGCCGGCGCGGTGGATGTAGTGCGTGCCGCGGCCGCAGAAGTGGACGACGCCGCCGCCGAACTCCCGCAGCAGCCGGCTGTCGTACGGCTCGATGAATTCCTCGAACATGGCCGGCGAGAAGTTCATGGCCGAGTCGTCGCGCAGGGTGATGTGCCCGCGGTGCAGGAATCCCCAGTGCGCCTCGGTGCCGTCGTCGGAGAAGGGGACGATGCGTTGCCACTCCCGCATCATGGCGGCGTAGGTGTCGGTGATTAGGCCGAGGAACTGGTGCACGAGCGCGGGCCGGTCGAGGACATCGAGGAACAGCGAACTGCCCCAGAGCAGCTCGCAGATGTCCATCGGCCCCTGGTAGTCCGGGTGGTAGATGCGGACGTAGCGGGCGGTGTTGGGGTAGTCGCGGAACAGGCTCACGTAGCGGCGGCCGGTGTCCAGGGTCTGCCCGGCCAGGGAGCGGTGGAGACCGGGGACGCCGGCGGCGATCAGGCGCCGGACGGTCGCCTCGTCCCCGCCCAGCGGGATCGAGGTGGGAAGGGTGTCGAGGTGGCGCGCCATGCGGAAGATCTCGGCCCCGAACAGCGAGGGGATGATGGCGGTGCCGTAGTTGGCGCGCACGCACAGGAGGTTGCCCGCCCCGTTGGCCAGCAGGTCCGAGCAGCCCCGCAGCTGCTGCAAGACCATCTGCTCGAAATCGTCCAGCGCATCGTTGACCCACACCCGTGGCCATTCCAGGCGCGACGGCGCCTTCACCCGCCGCCCCGGTGTGAAGATGCCCCCGCTGAACCTGCCGTCGAGAAACGCCCGCCAGTCGGCCAGAAGCTCCTCCTCGACAGCCGGCGAAATCCGGGACTCCAGATCTTCCAAGTACGCACGCAACATGGTACGAGAACATCCTTTAGTTGAGGGGACAGACGGTGCGCCGCCGCCCGTCGAACCACCCGCCTACTCCACGCCAGCGTGGCGCGCCATGGATTACTGCGGTACTATAAAGGACGGTTTCACCCGCGCCATCCGGGCGCGGACAGGGGAAAGCCTGCGCGCCGCACTTGCGGAGTCCGCAAGCCCATTCCCGGGCAGTGCTCGCGGTTTGCAAAAGCCCACAAATCGGGTACTATTTCATCCCGCTGACCGATGCCCCGGAACGTGCGAGGTCCCGCGCCCGACGCGAGGGGGAAGCCTGCCGCCAGCCAAAGGGCCGTCGAAACGATGGTGAAGCGGGAAGATCATGCGTGAGAGCGTCTATATCGAGACCAGCGTGGTCAGTCTGCTGACGGCGCGGCCGTCGCGGGATCTCATCGTCGCGGCCATGCAGCAGGCCACGCAGGAGTGGTGGGAGACCAGGCGCCTGGGCTATGACTGTTATGTCTCCAATCTGGTCATGGCGGAAATCCGGGCGGGTGATGATGAAGCGGCGAGCCGGCGCGTGAGCGCGGTGGGCGACATGCCTGTCCTTGCGGCCGTCTCCGAGTCAGAGCGACTGGCCCGTGAACTGATGCGTAGAACGGGCCTGCCGGACGGCGTTACCGATGACGTCGCGCACATCAGCGTTGCAACGGTGTACGGCATGGCCTACCTTCTTACGTGGAACTGCGCGCACATTGCCAATCCTCACTGGGTGCCGAAGCTGGCGGCCATTGCGCTGGACCTGGGCTATGCCATGCCCACCATTTGCACGCCGCAAGCGCTGTTGGAAGGAGATTCCCTATGACGAGGAACCCGATTATCGACGAGATTCACCGCATCCGCAAGGCGCACGCCAAGAAGTTCAACTACGACGTTGCTGCCATCTTCGAGGACTTGAGACGGCGTGACGCGGAGTGCAGGAACCTGGCCAAGCTCCGCCCGGTCAAGCCACGCCGGGTGCCGCATGTGGCCGAGGCACAGGCACCATACGCCGCCGGGCCAACGCGACGCGGAAAAGGCGGTGCCCGGCGCGGCCGAACCGGTGCGGGAGAGAAGTAGTCATGCCCCCGCTTTCCGCCGCCGAGAAGGCGCGACTGATCGAGCTGATCCAGGCCGGGGAGCCGTTGCCGGCGCCGTACCGCGCGGCGCTGTTCGGCGACGGCGGCGAGTACGTCGAGCGTACCGGCGTCTATTCGCTCGAATACAAGGGCAAGGCGCGCGAGCAGGACATCCTCTGCGACACGCCCGCCGCCCCGCTCCAGGAGGTGCGCGGGTTCAATGCCGACCAGCCGTTCCCCGACGGCTGGCGCAACCTGCTGGTGTTCGGCGACAACCTGCTGGCGCTCAAGGCGCTCTACGACGACCAGCGCGGCGAGAACCGCTGGCAGACGCGCGGCCGCATCCGCCTGGTCTACATTGACCCGCCGTTCGCCACGCGCCAGGACTTCATGAAGGACCGGGAGAAGGCCTACCGCGACAAGGTCATCGGTGCCCGGTTCATCGAATTCCTGCGCAAACGCCTCGTCCTCCTCCGCGAAGTCCTCGCCGAGGACGGATTCTTGGTGGTGCACATAGACTACCGATTTGGTCACTACCTCAAGGTTCTTCTCGATGAGACGTTCCCCAGCGGATTCCGGAACGACATCACGGTGCCGCGGGGCACAAAGAACGTTCAGAACCAGTTCGAGGAGATCAGCGCTCTGACGGTGGGGGACGATTCGTTGCTTCTCTACGCGAAGTCGCCCACCAGCAAGATGAAGCACTTGCGGGTCACGCTGGGCGAACAAGCAGGGGGGAAATGGGATACATTCTGGCGCGGTACGGATAGGAAGACTATGCGGTACCCCCTTTTCGGACAGGCGCCCACCTCGGGACAATGGCGGTGGAAGGAAAGCCGTGCGCTTGCCGCCAAGGAGAACTACGACAGGTATCTGTCTGACTATGCCGGCGACGAGACCCTGGATGACTACTACTTGAGGAACCTGGATGCCGGGGTCAAACTCTGTTTTGTCCGCCTGAACAATGAGAAGGTGGTTCAGTACTTCGTTCCACCCCGGGACGCCCGTGTAGCCAGCACGATCTGGACTGACGTCCGCACCGCAGGCCGACAGACAGCGTACCCGACCGAGAAGCATGAGGATCTGTTAGCGCGGCTCGTCGGTTGGCTAACTCAGCAGGGCGACATTGTTCTCGACGCCTTCATGGGTTCGGGG
>MVZH01000028.1 GCA_002068325.1 Lentisphaerae bacterium ADurb.BinA184
CGACGCCGATCCGCAGCCCGGCAAGGGCTTCAACTACCTGGCTTGGACGCCCGGAATCTCCTACGGCAAGAACCCCGCCGACTTCGCCACCGTCGTGCTCGGCACTGCCCTCAAGCCGTGAGCGGCCGCGGCGGCAGGAGAGTACCCGACCGGGCTGGCCGCGCTGCGAGGACGACGACGCGGACAACCCACGATCCACGGCAGTATGAGGAGAAGCACCCAATGCCTATGCGACGGACTTTTGTCAGGATCGGCTGTGGCGCCGCGCTGGTCGGCGCCGCCCTCGCGGCGCACGCCCAAGAAGAGGGGGCCGGCTGGTGCCGCAACCGGCAGATGTACGCTGTGCCGGCGCCCGCCGAGGTGACCATCGACGGGAGGCTGGACGACTGGGATCTGTCGGGGGCCATCGAGTCATTCGTCATGGCCGAGACGCGCGAGAACCAGACTGCGCGCTTCGCCCTCATGTATGACGCCGATGCCCTCTTTATCGGGGTGACCGTGCGCGATCCGACGCCGCTGATCAACCACCGCGATCCCGTCACCGAGGGCGACATGGGCTGGGACGGCGACGCGCTGCAGTTCAGGATCGGCGTGAACCCGTCCGACCACTACCCGCAGACCGATGCCACGTGGATGAAGGAGCACAACAGCAGCCTGGTGCATCTGACGATGTGGAACTACACGGAGCGCCAGGAGCCGGTTCTCGTCGTGCAGACCGGCATGGACTACCGGAGCGTGCCCGGGGCGGGGAAGTTCAGCGTCATCCCGCCGGGCGGGTACCAGGCGAGGTACGTGATGGCGGACGACAGGCGGGGGTACAGCCTCGAGTACCGCATACCGTGGGCCACGCTCACCGCCCGGCAACCGCTGAAGGCCGGCGACACCGTGGCGGCCGCCATGCAGGTGCTGTGGGGCAAGACCGGCAACGAACACATCGGGATCAACGGCGTCACTTACGATTTGCAGATTCCCGGCGGCTTCGCCTACCAGAATTCCGCGCTGTGGGGCAAGGTCATCTTCTCGAAGGAAGGCCGTCTGCCCAAGGAGCTGACAAGCGCGGGACTGCCGGTCGAGAGGCCGCTGCCGCTGACCTTCGAGTACGACCTGCCGGAGACCGGCGAGGTCACCCTGCAGCTCTTCGACGCGCACAACGAAGTGGTGCGGGTGATCGCGGGCGAGGCGTCGCGCCTGGCCGGGAGGAACACCGAGCGCTGGGACGGCCTGGACAGCCTCGGCCGCCCGCTGCCGCCCGGCACCTACACGTGGAAAGGGCTGTACCATCAGCCGATCACGACGAGGCACGTGCTGTCCGTCGAGAACTCGGGGCAGCCGCCGTGGAAGACCGACGGCAACAACGGCGGCTGGGGCGGGGATCACGCCCCGGCGTGCGCGGTCTGCACGGCGGGGCCCGACCTGCTCCTGTCCTGGATTTCGGCGGAAGCCGGGTACGGGCTGATCCGGGTTGACGCACAGGGGCGGAAGCAGTGGGGCGTGCTGCGTTCGGGCATCAGCCAGCTGGCGAGCGACGGCGAACGCGTCTGGCTATCGACCGGGTTCTTCGAGGACGACGGCGAGATCCATCCGTCCTTCCTGGTCTGCCACGGGATCGAGGTGCTCTCGGCCAAGGACTTCCGCCCGCTGCTCTTCGGGAATGGGGCCAAGACCCTGGCGCCGCCGGCCGACGGGCGCCCCGAGGCGGACAACGTCATCGGCGGACTGGCGCTCTCCAAGGGAACGCTCTTCGCCGCCTACCGCAGACGGAATCTGGTCGTGGCCTACGACGCGGCGCAGGGCACGCAGACCGGATCGTGGGAGGTGCCGTCGCCGGGGGCCCTGGCGGCCCGGCCCGACGGCGCGCTCGTGCTGGTTGCCGACGGCACACTCTCGCTGCTCAGGGACGGCAAGCTGTCGGCGTTGGCGACCGATCATCTCGACCGGCCGAAGGGCCTTGCCCTCGACGGCGCGGGGAACATCTGCGTCGCCAACTGGGGGGCGCTGCAGAATGTCTCCATCTTCTCGACCGAGGGGAAGTACCTGAAGAGCATCGGTGTGGCGGGCGGGCGGCCGCGCGTTGGCGCCTACGACCCGGCGGGGATGCTGAATCCGAAGGGCATCGCCATCGACGCCGCGGGGCGGCTGTGGGTCACCGAGGCCAGCGAGGCGCCGAAGCGCATCAGCGTGTGGAACGTGCAGACCGGCGCCCTCGAAAAGGAGTTCTTCGGCGCGGCCCACTACTCGGCGTCCATCTGGATGGATCCCGAGCACCCGGACGAAGTCTACTGCGACAACGTGTTCTGGAAGATCGACCTCGACCGCAAGACGGGGTACCCGAAGAGCACGGTCTGGCGGGGCAGGGACCCGAACTCGCCCGGTCTCTACGGCACCCACGGCATGGGCTTCAAGATGTTCACGGCCGCGAACGGCCGGCAGTACGGCTGGGGAAACGATGAGCACTTGGCCGCCGTGCTGAGCGTCCGCGACGGCGATGTCATGAAGCCGCTCCTGGCGTTCTTCTGGACCTACGCGCAGAAGAAGTACATCGGCTATCCAATTGCGATGGACACGGGCAGGTACCCCGACCTGGGCACCTTCATCTGGGTCGACCGCAACCACGACCAGATCCTGCAGGAACCCGAGATCGCCTCGGCCGCCGCCCTGCCTGCGGAGTGCGCAAAGCTCTACTTCCGCGGATTCGCCTGCGTCGACAAGGACTTGAACATCTGGCACGCCAGCGGCGCCGTGAACCGTCCCCTGCGCATCCTGGCCGACGGCACGCCGGAGTACGACTTCGCCAGGCCGGAGGTGGCGGCAGTGAAGGAGACCGGATTCGTTGACGCCGCCGGCTGCCTCTACACCCTGACGCAGAATGACAGCAACCCCGACAAGATCGGCTATGGGAAGTGGGCGCCCGACGGCACGCTCCTGTGGGGGCTGAAGGGGTTCGAGAACTGGCCCAAAGCGGTGAGCTACCCCACGGCCAAGCCCGGCAAGCTCTGGGGTGCGACCGCGCTGCTGGGCATCGCCGGCGAGTTCACCGGCTTTAACAGCTACTTCGGCGTGCCCCACCTCTACACCACGGACGGGGTATTCGTCAGCCGTATCCTGCGGGACGTGCGGACGCTCTCCGAGAAGCTCGATGCCGACGTCATCTCGTGCGAGAACTACAACGGCTGCCTGGTCAAGCCCAAGGGCATGGAGCGCTACTTCTTCCTGGGCGGCGACCAGGACGGGCGGGTGACCGAGGTCCTCGGCCTGGACACGGTCAGGAGGCTGCAGGGCGGCGAAGTCGTCATCCGGGAGGAGGACACACAGCGCGTCGCGGCCGCGCTCGCGGACTACAACGCCCGGACGTCGGCGCCGCAGAAGCTGGTCGTGGCCCACGGCCTGCAGGCGCTGGACACGGCTCAGCCCGTGGCCAAGGCGCTGGACTCGAAACGCCGCTTCGAGGCAAGGGCCGCTTATGACGAGCGGAACCTCTACGTCCGCTTCAAGGTGACGGCGCCGGCGCGGCTGGTGAACGGCATCGGCGACCCGACGCTCGTCTTCAAGGGCGGCAATCTCCTCGATATCCAGATCGCCGCGGACCCGCAGGCCGACCCGGCGCGGAAGACCCCGGCGCCCGGCGACGTAAGGATTCTCGTCTCGCGCCAGCAGGGAAAGCCGATGGCCGTCGTCTTCCGCCCCAAGGTTGCGGAGTTCGCAGGTTCGCCCACCGTACTGACCTCGCCGACCGGGAAGGAGTCCTTCGACGCGATCGAGCTCACCGACCGGATTGCGCTCGATTACGTCGAGGACAGGAATCTGCCGACCTTCACGGCGCAGGTGACCGTCCCGCTGGACCTGATCGGATGGAAGCCCGTCGCGGGAGCCAGGGTGAGGATGGATCTCGGCTACGTCTACGGCAACACCGAGGGAACCAAGGCGACGGCGCGGAGCTACTGGACGAACAACGGGTTCAGCGCCAACATCCTCAACGATGTGCCCAACGAAAGCCGGCTCGAACCCGCGCTCTGGGGCACGGCGGAGATCGAGTAGCCGTCGGCTGGCGGGTTCCAGCTTGGATTGTTCACAAAGAGGAAACGGAGGCAACAAAGGGTTTGCGTTGCAGGGGGTTGCCACCCACGTGCGGTTGGGCGGTGTGGAAACCGACGCTCTCTCTGTGGTTCGCAGGCTATGGCGAACCCATGAGATCTGGCTCCGTTATCTCCGTTGCCTCTTTGTTCGTGAATCGCTCAGGCTGGCCCTCGGATCGCCCCGCCGGCCCGTGGCACAGGGCGGGTTGCGCAACCGCTCGGGCCCTGGCAGCGGCCCCGCAAGTGCCGCTTTGCGGGCGGTGCGGAGAACGCCGCCGCCGCGTGCCTGCCGCGGTTGACAAGCCGGGGCGGAACGGCTAGAGTCTCTTATGCGCGCCTACGGTAGTCCTCGACACCGTCCAGGAAGTTGTGGAACGATTGGTGTGATCATGTCCGATTTCGTACGTTCCGAGTCCTGCCCTCTGGCTCGACCGTCCCCAACCCCAGAAAGGAGTCCCCGATGAAGATCCGGTCCGCCCGCCGTCCCGTCGTCCCCGCCGCCGTTGCCCTCCTCGCCTGCCTCGCCGTCGCGGCCCACGCCGCCGTGGTCACCAGCAACAACCTGGCGACCACCAGCCTCGGGTCGCTGACGGAGAATGGAACCACGCAGGTCTACGTCCCCTTTATCGTCTCGCCGGGGGTGCTCAACGGCGTCTCCGCCACGGTTCAGTCCACCACCACGGGCGGCGAGATCGCCAGCTATGCCATTGACGGGATCAGCACGGTGGCCACTCCCACGAACGCCCAGCTCATCGCGTCGAACACGCTCTACCTGAAACCGGTTGCCTACGGGCCGACCGCCCACCAGTTGAAGTTCGTCCCCGGCGCCGCGGTGACCTCGGCCAACTACCACCTCGGGGTGGGACGCACCTCGGACGTCTGGAACTACAACTGGAACTGGCAATCGGACAGCATCACGGCCTACGCCCCGGCCGGCGACGATGCCGGGTTGCTGGGCGCCGGCTTCAAAGCCAACCTTGTCCCCAACGCCAGCTTCGAGAACCCGAGCATCATGTTCTGGAACGGCGGCACGTTCGTTGCCGACAACGGCAAGAACGGCTCATACGTTGTCAGCCTGGACGGAACCGGCACGGCGTACAGCCTCGTCATCCCGGTCGTCCCCGGCAAGACGTACTTCTACTCGTTCTGGCAGATGGGCGGCGACTGGTCCCTCGCGGAGTGGGGGCTGACGGATCCCAACGACGGGAATTTCTGGGACGCCGAGGGCAGCAACAGCCTGGCCGCCGGAGCAGCCACCTGGACCGAGTTCACCGGCAGTTTCACGCCCGCCATCGGACAGAACTACTTCTACCTGAACGGCCGCAGCAATGAAGACCCCATCTACTTCGACTCGGTCATCGTTCAGCAGATCCCCGAGCCAACGACGCTGGCGCTGGCCGGGTTTGCGATGTCCGCAATCCTGCTGCGCCGGCGGCGGTAGCCTAGATGATTCACAAAGAGGAAACGGAGGCAACGAAGGGTTTGCGTTGCAGGGGGTTGCCACCCACGTGCGGTTGGGCGGCGTGGAAACCGACGCTCTCTCTGTGGTTTGCAGGCTATGGCGAGCCCATGAGATCTGGCTCCGTTATCTCCGTTGCCTCTTTGTTCATGGGTAGCTCAGGCCAGGCGTATGGCGTGGAGCGCGGGAAAGCGGCCACAGGACAGGCATGGAGCGAAGCGACGGATCCGACGGAACCGATTCTCTCGAATCTGTCGTTTCGCTCGACAGTTGCGATCGGACGCCAACCATGAACGCCCGCTTCACCCCCATCGAACGGTTGGCCTGCCGAGCCGCAGCCCCCGCCGCGGGCGCGGGGCGGCGTGTCCGCCGCAGCCGCGGCGAAGGCAGAAGGCCAGTTCGGGCCGCGTTTACGCTGATCGAGCTGTTGGTCGTGGTGGCGATCATCGCGATTCTGGCGGCGTTGCTTCTGCCGGGGCTGCACGAGGCGCGGGAACGGGCGCACGTGATCGCCTGCGCCTCGAATCTGCACCAGATGGGGGCGGCCATCATGCTGTACGCCGACGAGGCCGACGGGGCGCTGCCGCCCTCGCCCAACGCCAGCGGCCCGGAGTGGTTGCCGAACAACGCCGACTGGGCGCTGGTGGTGATGGGCGGCTACATGCCCAGCGTCAAGCCCTTCTACTGCCCCGCCAGTTACGGCCGGCAGGCCGGCAGCTCGTACTCGCGGGCGAGCGCCGCCTGGTTCGCCGCCAACCCGGGCGGCGGCTGGATGCCGGGGTACTTCGACCTGACCATCGTCTTCGACCCCGAGAACGTCCGCTGGACCATGTACGACAGCAACTACAAGCCGGCGGACTGGGCCATCCGCGTGCATGACAGCAACTTCGCGGACCGCCCCCTGGCCAGCGACCAAGTGTGGATCAACAACGGCGGCTGGCCGTGGAGCTGCGGGCCGACCTGCCCGGTGACCTGGCCGGCGCATGGACGAGGCAAGGGCTTCGTCGGCATGAACATCCTCTACGGCGCCGGCGATGTGCGCTGGCGCGACGACGGGCGCGACGACTGGCACTACTGGGCCGGCGGCGGCGGGACCCGCATCTACCCGCCGTTCGGGGACCGATAGCCCCGTGGCCGCCGGCCCGCCGTGAGATGGCCCCTGGTAGGCAACGACACAAGGATGGCCGGAAAGGAGTTGTGTGGTCTCATGAGAAAGCACTCGTGGTGCCGCGGGCTCGCCCGCGGGCTTGGCCTCGCGTTGACCGTGGCCGCCGGCGCGGCGCACGCCCAGGGCGTCTACCACAACCAGCGCATCTTCGTGGTGCCGGCGCCCGGCAAGGTCACCCTTGACGGCGACGTGAAGGAGTGGGATCTGAGCGGCGAGATCCTGACCTATGTCGTCGAGGCCTCGATGGAGTACCAGAGCGCCCGCACGGCCATGATGTACGACGCCGAGGCGCTCTACATCGCCAGCCGGGTCAAGGACCCCACCCCGCTGCTGAACCGCGCCGACCCCGCGGTCAACCCGGACTTCGGCTGGGACGGCGACGCCTTCCAGCTGCGGCTCTGCCTCGACCCCGCGCTCGGCTACCCGCTGAAGATCGGCGGCTACGACCGCACGCCCAACGAGAACCTGGTCCACATGACACTGTGGCGCTACACCGAGTCGGGGAAGCCGGTGCTTCATCTCAAGTACGGCATGAACTACCACGATGCCCACGGCTACCACAAGGGCGTGGTTCCCGACAACAAGTTCGAGGCGTGCTACGTCGCCTGGCCGGATGGCAAGGGCTTCACCTTCGAGTACCGCATCCCGTGGGCGACACTCGGCGGCCCGCGCCCGCTCCAGGCCGGCGACCTTGCGGCGGCCGCCATCCAGATCCAGTGGAGCGACGCCACCGGGCTGCACTCGTACGGCGGCGGCTGGGCGGTGGACCTGATGGCGCACGCCGGCTTCACCTACCAGTCCACCGGGGCCTGGGGCAAGGCCATCTTCGCCGAGAAGGGCAACCTGCCGCGCGAGCTGACACAGGAGGGGCTGGCGCCGGTGCGCAAGATGGCCCTGTCGTTCGAGTACTCGCTGCCGAAGGAGACGGTTGCCTCGATCACGCTGATCAACGCCAAGGGCGACCGGGTGCGGAACATCGTCGCCGCCCAGTCCCGTCCCGGGGGCACGGTGACCGAGTCGTGGGACGGGCTGGACGACGCCGGACGGCTCCTCCCGCCCGGCGACTACACGTGGAAGGGCCTGCACCACGAACCGCTGAAGCTGAAGTACGTCATGGGGGTCGGCAACTCCGGCTCGCCCAGCTACAACACGCCCGACGGCAAGGGGGCGTGGGGCGGCGACTGGGGCTGCCCGGCCGACGTCTGCTTCGCCGGCGAGCGCGGCGCCCTGGCCTGGGACGGCTCGGAGGCCGGCATGGGGCTGATCGGCATCGATGGCGCGGGGAAGAAGCAGTGGGGCTACCGGGTCGGGCCGTCGCAGCTGGCCACCGACGGGGAATGGGTCTACGCCTACCTGCCCCACGACCATCAGATCCGCGCCTACACTCTGCAGGACGGCCGGCAGACCAACTTCACCCGCGGCGAGCTGTGGGCCGAGCACAACGGCGAGATCGAGCCGACACTGGGGCGGGGCGAGAAGCCGCCCGAAAAGCCGGTGCCCGCGCCGGCGACCTTCTGCGACGGCCTCGCCTGGCTGAAGGGCAAGCTCTACGTGGCCGACCGCAGCCGCGACGTCATCGTCGTCTACGAGGCCAGGCAGGGAACCATCGTGCAGCGCTTCGGCGTGCCCAAGGTGACGCGGCTCGCGGCTTTCGGCCCGGACCTGCTGGCGGTGTCCGAGGGGCGGGTGGTCCGGGTCAGCGGCCTCGACGGCAAGCCGCAGGTCACGGTCTTCGCCGCGGAGCGCCTCGACGATCCGTCCGGGATCGCGGTGGCGGCGGACGGCACGGTCTGCGTCAGCAACCGCGGCGCCCTGCACAACGTGAGCGTGTTTGCCAAGGATGGCCGCTACGTGCGGTCGATCGGCAAGCCCGGCGGCCGCGCCATGGCGGGGGCGGTTCAGGCCGAGGGCAACGTCAGCCGGTCGCGGGCCGGCGCCTGGGATGCCGACACGCTGCTCAACCCCGGTGGGCTGGCCAGCGACGGCAAGGGGCGGCTCTGGGTCACCGAACACGACTTCTCGCCGAAGCGGGTCAGCGTGTGGGACCTGGCGACGGGCAAGCTGCTCGATGAGAAGTTCGGCCCGTGCTTTGTCTCCACCCCGGCCTGCATGGATGCGGCGGACCCGACGCGCGTCTACACCCAGAACGTCGAGTGGGAAGTGGATCTGGCCAAGGGGACGTGGAAGCCGGCGGCGGTGATGTTCGAGGCGCGGCCCGACACGCCGTACTTCTGGCCGCACATGGTCAACAACATCGTCTTCACCGCGAAGAATGGCAGGCAGTACATGCACCACAAGAGCTACCAGGGCTCGGCGGTGTCAGGGCAGTTCCTGTGGGTGCGGCGCGGCGACCGCTTCGTGGCGGTGGCCGGCGCCATCGGGCCGTACGCGACGCTGACCTGGCGCCCGCCGGCCAAGGACTGGCAGGACGCCGCCAAGGTCGGCACCCTGTTCTGGGAGGACGGCAACGGCGACGGCGTCATCCAGCCCGAGGAGACGCGCGCCACCGGACTGCGCCCCGGCAACTCCCACAGCACGTTCGACGCCGACCTGAACTTCTACTGCACCGGCATGTACAACGACCTGTACTGGCAGCGCGTGTCGCCCAAGCAGATCCTCGACAACGGCGTGCCGCTGTACGACGAGGCGACGATGAAGACCGTGAGCTATGCCAAGGAGGCCCCCCTCTACACCTACGACCTCTCGGTCAACCCCGACGACGGCGGCCTGCTGATGTACGCCGGCGCCGACATCAAACACCTCGACCGCACCGAGATCTGGCCGATTACCTACTGGTCCAAAGACGGCCAGCTGCAGTGGCGCTACCGGGTCGGCTGCCGCTGGCATGACATGTACGAGTTCCCCATCCCCCGGCCGGGCGAACTGTACGGCTGCACGAAAAACCTCGGCATCACCGACGGCATCACCGGCTACTCATGCTACTTCGGCCAGTGCCAGCTGCTGACCACCGACGGCGTGCCCATCGGCACGATCATGAAGGACGGCCGCGCCGGCGAAACCGGCCCCGAGCAGATCCAGTGCGAGTGGTTCACCGGCCAGCTCGTCAAACTCGCCGACGGACGCTGGTTCCTGCTCGGCGGCGACCAGGACGGGCGCGTCCTCCAAGTCAACGGCCTGGAAACCCTGACGCGTTTCGAGGGCAAGCTGACGATCACAGAGCCGCAGTCCGTCGCCGCGGCCGCCGCCCTCGCCGAGTGGACGGCCCAGAAGGCCAAGGCCCAATCCCTCGTGCTGGCCCGCGCCACCGACAAGCCCGACTGGCTCAACCTGCGCGGAGTGACCATTGACGTGGACGCCAGGCGCGGCTTCACCGTCAAGGCCGCCTACACCGCGGACGCCCTCCTCCTGCACTATGACGTGCGTTCGCCCAACGAGCTGGTCAACAGCACTCCCGAGACCCAGATGCTGTTCAAGGGCGGCAACCTCATTGACCTGCAGCTCGCGGCCGATCCCGCCGCCGACCCGAAGCGCGAGAAGCCCGCCCCCGGCGACCTGCGCGTGCTCGTCACCCGCCGCGGCGGCAAGCCCTTCGCCGCCGTCTACCGCCCGAAGCTGGCCGGCTTCACCGGCACCCCGACGGTCTTCACCTCACCCACCGGCCAGGAGAGCTTCGACCAGATCGAGACGTGGGACGACGTGAAGCTGGACTACACGAAAACCGAGACCGGCTTCACCGCGGGGGTGACGCTGCCGCTGGCCCGGCTGGGGTGGACGCCGAAGCCCGGCACCGTTCAGAAGATGGACGTCGGCTACATCTTCGGCAACGAAACCGGCAACACCACTGCCGTGCGCGCCTACTGGAGCAACCACAGCTTCGCCGCCGGCGTCACCCAGGACGTGCCGCACGAGTCCCGCCTCGAACCGCACCAGTGGGGCGGCGCCACGGTCGAGTGAGCGGACGCCTGGCGGCGCCCCCCGGCCGGCAGCCGGCGACATCACCCGCGAGGCGAACGGCGGCGCAGCAGGACGAGGGCCCCGGCGGCGGCGAGGACGGCCGTGGCAGGCTCCGGGATGGGGTTGACACCGGCGTAGGCGAAGATGTCGTCAATGATGAGGCCGCCTCCCGAGCGCACCGGGTTGTTGCCGAGCAGGTCGCTGCCGTAGAGGCGGACCCCTTGGATCTCGATGTCGGTCTCGAAGTTGATCCAGTGGAACTCCTCCGTCGACGGCAGGCTGGCCTGGCCGAGGTCATTCCACACGCCATTCTGCTTGACCTGAAGGTTGAAGTTGTGCCAGCCCCACGCGGCGCCATGCTGGTAGCTTGAGGAGACCCGTAGCGCCCTGACCCACTGGCTGGCGTCTTCGGGAAATTCCCAGCCGACCCACGCCTCGGTGCCCGTCGTGGGGGCGCGGCGCGCGGAAACCAGGTTGCCGTCGGTGACCTCGCCTGTCCCGTAGGCGCTCCAGGCCGGGCTGCTGTAGATGGTGGTGGCCCCCAGCGCAATGTTGGCGCCGGGATCCTGCGCCAGAAATTCCATGTCCGCCATCTGAAAGTAGTCGTTGTTTTTGGTGACGTTGACTTCGACGCGGACTCCGTACGCCCCGCCGCCGTTGGCCGTGCTGGCGTGCAGGAACTGCGGTTCCGCCCCCAGGAACGAGAAACTCTCGACCGCCGTGTCGAACGCCCCGCCCGGGGTGACCGCCTTCATGATGGTGCCGCCGACCACCCGCTCACGCGTCAGGAAGATCGCGTCAAAATCCTGCGGCGTCGTCCACCGTTCCTCGTAGTAGAGCACGGTGGGATAGGCCTGGTAGGGCGCGGTCCTCATCAGGTCGTGCCACTGCGCCGACGACGCCCCATACATGCCATTGCTGCTCATGGATCCGGTGCCGAGAATGTTGCCGTACGGGTTCACGCCGAACTGTACCGCCCGCGCCGCCACACCGAGAGTGACCACGAACACCAGGACCGCCATCCTGACTACGCTGCTGCTCTTCATGACCGGTCTCCTTTTCGCACTGGGGTTGACTGGGGTTGTCCGCGAGGACGTGACCCGCGCAGGAACACGACGCCTGGAAGGCTGAATGAACACACTTGACAATACACCACCGGCGGGCCGCCGGCAAGCCCCCCCCGGGGTCAGTCCTAAACATTGCCTTTATCTCGGCGGGGCGGAGGGTGGAAAGCGGAGGAGGCGCCTGCAGAACCTCCGCGGACGACAACCGCCTCGTGCGATGGAGGGCGGACCTCCGTGTCCGCCAGGTCACACCCGAAGCCCCGGTCTGCCGCGGCGGAACCCGGACGACACGGAGGGGCCGTCCGGGGTCAGTCCTAAACATTGCCTTTATCTCGGCGGGGCGGAAGGTGGAAGGCGGAGGTCTGTGGCGTGACGGGCCTGCCGCGCCGGATCACTCCTCGACAATCACCACCGTGGCGCCGCCGACAAGAAACTCGGGCTGGCCCATGGCGACCGCGTCCTTGTTGTCCTTGAACACCGGCCAGCCGCCAAAGTTGACGGCGCCGGTGAGGGCGATTTCGTAGCTGCCGTCCTTCGCCGCAATCTCACGCCGCTGATTGTCACTGGTGATGAGCGTCGCCTTCGCCTGGGTCGCGGGGAGCTTCACGGCAACGGCGTCTGCGGTGTCCGCAAAGGCGATGAGCAGGCGGCGCCTGCCGTCGTGGCTCCGGAACTCGAAGGCGTTGTAACCGGCTTTCCATTTCGGGTCGAACGGCGAGTTGCCGGCCAGGAAGTCAACGCCCGTGCTGCCATGCAATTGCTTCACAAATTTCGCCTGGGCGAACTCTTTGACGAGCACATCGCGGTAGGTGGTCAGGGCCGGTTTGGGTTCACCCAGCATCCCTTTGTAGAGTCCATGCTGGTTCGAGTTGTCGAGCTGGAAATGGAAGAAGCGCTCGACTCCGGCCAGCTTGCCCCAGGCGAAGGCCTGAAGCTGGTACTCGGCGTAGTCCGCCGGCGTGCCGCCAAAGGCGTTCGGGCCGTTGTCGGTCATGCCCATCTCCGTGACCCAGATCGGCTTGACCTCGCCGAGGTAGTCCTGCATGAGCTTGGCGTCGACCGCCGCGTAATCATAAAGGTCGCTGGCCCGACTGTAGGAGTGCTGGTTCATGATGTCGAAGTAGTAGTTGTTCCTCTTCGCGTCCGGATCCTGCACGCCTTCCCGCAGGTACTCCTCGAAGAAGCAGGTCTTGGGCGGGTACGGCGTGGGCGGCTTGAGCTTGTGCACGTACAGGTAGCCCTCAAACGTGGCGTAGCAGAGGCCGGCGAACACGACGTTGCACTCGGGATCGGCCTTCTTGGCGGCCAGATAGCAGGCTTTCTGGTAGGCGAAGAAGTCCTTGCCGTTGCCCTTGAAATAGTGTGCGCCGGGGAGGTCCGGCTCGTTCCAGCTCTCCCAGTGCTTGGTCACGTCCTTGTAGCGCCTCACGGTTTCGTAGACGTAGTGGCCGTAGAGGTTCTTCGGATCCTCCGGCGGCATGACGTTGACGCCGGCCTGCGGGCAGTTGTAGGGCGGCGGGCCCGTGTACGGCTTTTCGGGTTTGAACTTCGGGTCTTCGGCCCAGGCCGGGCCGTAGCCGAGCAGCACCAGGAACTGCAGGTCCGGGTGCTGTTTGCGGAGGCCACGGATCTTCTCCATGGTGTTCCAGTTCCACGTGTCCGGATCATCGCCGGGCTGGGGGCGGACCGTGTTGAACGTGACGTCAACCCGGCACATGCGCGCACCGGCGTCCAGCATCTTCACCGGGTACTCCGGATTGCTGAGCATGTTCCCGTTGCTGCACATGGCGAACGGATAGGGGGGCGGTGCGGCGTCCACGGCGGGTGCATCGGCGGCCGCCGCGGCTGCCGCCAGGGGGAGCATGAGCACCGCGCCTGCCGTCACAATCCGCCGCCAAGACGGAGACCAGTCGGGACTTCGCATTTCCATAGTCGCCTTGCCTTCCTCTCCACGCTCCTGTGGTGAGTTCGCTGACCCGTTCTTCGCCGCGCGCGAGACGCACGGCACGCCCGGCGCGAAACAACCGTCAACCCGCCTCCCGCTACAATGCTCTCAGAGCCGGCGGCGGCGCAGCGCCAGAACCCCGCCCAAGGCCGCAAGCAGCGACAAAGCGCCCGGCTCGGGAACGTGGACGTTGAACACGAGCCTGACCGTGTCGTTGGTGCCGTCACCGTAGTTCAGATAGTAGTACCCCTGCGGCATCATCAGCGGATCCTCGACATACGTGCCCCAGGGCAGGAGGTTGGGCCACGGTGCGACGTCGTCGTTCGAGAGGACTGAGACCGCGCCGAAAGCGCCGGTCAGCGCGCCGCCGTAGCTGAGCAGGTCAACGATTCCCGTATCGGCGTAGTCGGTGACGTCAACGGTCAGCGCCCCGGCGAAGGTGGTGGCGCCGGAAACGGTGACCTTGCTCACACCAGTGTCGTCCAAGATGTACTCGAGCGTGCCGTTGGCGCCGACGGTGAGCGTGGACGCGGTCACGGTGGCGGCGGCGCCCGTGGCCCTGAACCGACCCGTGCCCGAACCGCTGTTTCCGACTTGCACGCTACCGCCCGAAAAGCTTCCGCCCGACACGTCCAAAAGCCCGTTCCCGGTGTCACCGCCACCGGCGACCAAGGTCTGGCCGGCCGACACCGTTCCGCCGGCCATGGTGAAAGGTGAGAGCGTAGCGCCGCTGCGGCCGACCGCCAAGTTGCTCGCGGCCAGGTCGCCGCTTTTCATCTGGTAGTACGTGCCGTTATAAAGCATGGTCCACCCGTTGAAGTTCACGCTGGCGCCATCCTGAATGACATTGCCCGGGTTCAGGGTCCCGAAATACGCAGTACCGCCGTTGAGGTTGTTGGTGCCGCCGGCAAGAGTCACGCGTGTGCCGTTCGAACCCACGGTCGAACCCGCATACGTGTTGAGGCCGGCCCAGCTGCCGTCGGTGATGCTGCCACCGTTGCGGACATTGACGACGGCGGTGCCATCATTCTCCACCGTTGCCCCCCCCAGCTTTCCGCCCGACTCGATCTCGATCGTGGCCCCGTTGTAGAACCGGTAGTAGGTCAGGTGATTCGGGGCGACGTTCGGGTTCGAGCGGTCGTCGTTGACGTGGACCGTCTTGCCATTGACTTCGGCCTTGAAATCATCAAACCCGCCAAAGCCGGGAACATGGTGCGCGGGCGTGGGCAAGGTCGATGGGTTCCGGTTTATGTCAGTCCAGTTGGCGGGGACGTTCCAGTTGCCGCCGGTGGGGCCGGTGAAGTCCATCCAGTATTCCCAGGCGTGGGCCGCCTCCAGCCCAAACGCCAAGGCCATGGCCAAGGCCGTCGTCACAGCAGCCACACGCACGTTCGGATTCGATGCTCGCATCACGTCGTTCCTCCTTGTTGCCAGCTTCTCTGGTTGCCTCGTACGCGTACCGCCGCGGCGACCCTTTCTCACCAGACCTCCGCCGCGACATGTCACGCATCTGTTGCGGCCAATATACACGCGCCAGACTGTAGGGAGGCATGACCCGAATGTCGGGAGGTGCTTGCCGGCGGCGTGCGCCCCCGTTCTTGTGCTCGTTCACGTCCCCATCTGCCGCCAGGCAATTCGGACGGTTCGTTCTACCTGACGTGTCCAGGCCTGCCGTGAGACGTTTGTGCAACCCCTGCACACGCCGGGTTCAGGTGCCGGGGTTCGGATTCTAGGAGAATACAACTCCCTAGAGGTCAATGCAATGCGTCATGACACCTGTATTCTGAAACCTGCACACTACGCTTGAAGAGCAGGGTGCAGGGGACGGGTGCAGGAGGTGCAGGGACAGGCGACTGCCGTGGGGCTTTCCGCTGAATGCGGCTGGGCCGGCCGCGAGGACTCGAACCGGCCGCGGTGAAGGCATGGCGCAACTTTCCTGCGCGCTGGGCGTGGCCATGGGCAGTTGATGCGGGGAGACCGTTGGCACGCCCCTGAGGAAAGCCGCGCGCGGCAGCCCACCGCTGGCTGACGCATTCGGTCGGCGGGATCGCGCCCCCCGTTATTCAACCTCGATCAGCCGGTACTCGGGGGCGCCGGCGCCGAGGGCGGCGAGGGCGCGGACGATCTCGTAGGGGTCCTTGCTGTGGATGCGTTCGAAGAGGTGGGCGCCCTTCCGGCCGTGCAGCTTCCATCCCGCCGGGAGCGAGCCGGGGATCAGGTCGTCGGCGCGGATGAGGTCGAGGGTGGCCTGTTCGATGGCGACGATGTCGCGGCCGGCGAGGATGCCGATGTCGGGGACCAGCTGCGGTGTGGTCATGCCCCAGCAGTCGCACCAGACCGTGATGTCCATGAGCAGGTTGATGAAGAGGGCGCGGTTGGGGCGGAAGCCATCGAGGATGGCGGCGGTGGCGCGCGCCATGCCCTGCTGGAAGTCCTTGTAGCGGCCGCCGGCGATGCGGATGGCGTGCTGGGGACAGATGAGCACGCAGTGCTGGCAGTACTTGCAGTGGTGGAAGAAGATCTCGAGTTCGCCGGCCTCGGTGAAGGACATCGCGCGGTTGGGGCAGTTCTCGACGCACTTGCGGCAATGGGTGCACTTCGCCTTCGACCAGTCCAGGCCGCCTTCGAGGCGGTGGAGGTCGGTGCGCGTGGCGCCGGTCACCGCCCCCATGGACAGGTTCTTCGAGGCGCCGCCGAAGGCGCAGGCCCCGTGGCCCTTGACGTGCGCCAGGTCCACCAGCACGTCGGCGTCCATCACCTCCCCGGCCAGATGCACCTCGTTCAGGGTGCGGAACGGCGGGGCGATCTTCCGCGTGTAGAAGTACTTGTCCGCCGAGCCGGCCACCGGCAGGATCGCGCACCCCAGGGTCTCGGAGGTGTAGCCGCGGTTGACCGCCTCACGCACGTTGCCCGGCATGTCGGTGACAAACACCTCGGCCGCGCCCGCCTCCTTGAGCTTGCCCACCAGCCGGCGCACGAAGAACGGATGAATGGTCGAGAACCCCCGGTCCCCGCCAAGGTGCATCTTGACGGCCACGCGCCTGCCCTTGACGGTGCGGGCCAGGCCGAGCCGGTCGAGCAGGCGTTCCCACTTGGCGCCAATGGCGTTCTCGGGTTCAAGCGTCTTCGGTGCATAGCGGGCAAACAGCAGTTGAGCAGCCATCGTAAACCTTGTCGGATTGGGTGGATGGGGCCAGCGCGGAAACCGGACTATAGCCCCCCGGGCGGCGCCCGCCAGGCCGGCCAGCCAGCCGTCGTACCCGGTCACTCAATGGGGTACGATGGGCTGACGTGGAGGGCGGACCTCCGTTGCCCACCCCACTGGTCAACCGACGACCGGCCGTCACCAGGATCCCCATGTCAGGGTATCGTAAAGGATCGCGCCGCCCCGGGTCGGCCCACTGGGCGCGTCCGACGGCGACGCCCAGAACTGGCTCGACTTGCGGAAGTTGCTGCTCGTCAGATAGGGATCGTCGAAGCCCCCGGCGGGCCGGCATTCACAGTTGTCGCCGAAATGACTCCAGTTCGTCGTGTTGTAGGCCAGCCAGCGGCCAGTTCCGTCAAGGCGCACGTGGTTGCCGCCGGTGGGGCCACGAGTGCCGTCGAAGTGGTTGGTCGAGCGGTACTCGCGCCAGTTGACGTTCGGTTCCTTGGTGATCACATCCGCCAACAGCATTTGCATGGGTTCGAGCGACTGGATCTTCGCCCAGTAGATGCCGGCGTTCCACGGGCCGAAATAGCTGTGCGTGAAATTGGCCGAGCCGTCCCAGACGTACGTCGAGAATCCGCTCTTCCAGTACTGGTTCCTGATGTACATGTTGTTGTTGACGCCGACGATGGGCCGGTCGTAGCGGCTGGGGCAGACCATCTGCTTCAGGCTGGTGCCGCAGTACCCCTCCTGGAATAGCACAATGGGCCCGGTCAGGACAATCTGCGCGGGGCCCAGGCTGCCGCCAAGGTACCGGTGATGCAGCCAGATGCCGTTGCAGTCCAGCATGGTGCCGGGCAGAAAATCGTCGGCATCGTCAGCGTAGCCCACAGCTCCGACGGCAATCTGCCGTTGCTGGTTGAGGCAGGCGATACGGCGTGCCGACTCGCGTGCCCCCCGCAGCGCCGGCAGCAGCAGGCTGGCGAGGATGGCGATGATCGCCACCACGACCAGCAGCTCGATCAGCGTGAATGCTACCCGATTCCGCCGTCCGCCTTCGCCAAGGCTGCGGCGGACAGGTCGTCCCGCGCCCGCGGCGGGGGGGGCGGCTCGGCAGGCCAGCAGTCTGATGGGGGTGAAGCGTTGCGGTCTTCGCAGACTCATGCGGGACGTCCATTCCGTCGTGCCTGGCGCTTGTCGCCTCTTTCCGCGCAACGGCTCTGCCCGTGTCACGGCGCCCCCCCCGGCGCCGGAGTTGCGCCGCGGCAGAGGTACGGCCGGAGGGCACGGGCGAGCAGCTCGGCGTCGGGCTGCCGTGGATTCCACAGGGTTTCGGCGAAGAGGGCAACGCCGGGTTGCACAGCGGCTTCGAGCAGTCCGTCCTCGACGAGGCCGGTGACCAGCATGCTCGACGGCCGGCCGTCAAGGATGTCGCGGTAGAAGCGTGCGGCCAGCGGGTAGTGGCGCAGCCAGGCCTGGTTGTGGCGGTCCCACTCCGGCTGGCGGGCGCGCAGGCGGTCGGCCGCGAATGCCGGGCGGCGTTCGCCGAGAAGGAAGGCGCCGTGGTGCTCGAACTCCTCGCCCCAGCGCAGGCACATCCACCCCTTGGGGACCATGGCGAAAGGCGTGCCCGGCCGGAGACGCGCCAGCCGCCGTGCATAGTCGAGGGTCTTCTCGAAACCGTCACCGGCCTCGGGGTCGGGCGAGTAGGCGAAGGGCAGCGCGCCAGCATCTTCCCATGTGATGACGACCCGCCGGTCGAGGGCGTCAAGGTCAGTGTAATGTTCGCGGATCGAGGTGGCGTGCAGCCCGAACTGGATCGCCAGCCGCGGGTTCAGGCGGTACAGCTCGGCGGCGGTGTCGTTGACCAGCTCGACGCACCAGGCCGCCACCGAGCGGCCGTCGAGTTCCTGCGTGGTGTGCTCCGTGAGGGTCTGAAAGTAGAGCCCGTCAATCGGCAGCCCGGCATACTCGCGCCTGTAGGTCTCGACGACCCTGGCCTTGATGCGGGCGCGGTCGGCGGCGGCGGCGAGGTTCAGACCGTCAATCCCCCATCCCCAGTGGAAGCCGGCGACGATTTCGATCGCGCGGCTGTGGGCGTAGTCAAGGATCTCGGCCAGGTTCAGCGGCGCCGTGTCGTTCCACATCGTCAGGCTGTTCAATCTCAGGCGCGCCATGGTGTCGAGGAAGCGGCGGTAGTCGTAGATGACATAGCCCCATGTCCAGATGCCGCGGCGGGCGATGGCGGGCGCCTCGTTGCGGGTGAAGGGTTCGAGGCCGTCGAGCCTTTGTCGTCGGCGCTCCGGCAGGTCGAGCGGCCCTCCGGCGGCGGAAAGGTGTGCGGCGAGTTCCTCGACCCCGTACAGCACCCCCGCGGCGTCCGCCCCCAGCACCGCGATCACCCGGCAGCCCTCGTGGAACGGCGAGTCGCCGACGTGCAGCGTGTACCCTTGGCGCCCCGGCGGCGGCGCCAGCGCGCCGCGGCGAACCAGCTCCGCCAGCCACGGATGGTCGGCCGCGGTGCCGACGAGGCAGACGTGTTCCAGCCCCGCCCCCGCCGCCCCGGCCGCCGGCATCACCGGCAGCACGTAGGGCAGGCAGTCCTGCAGCGCCCGCTGGGCTTCCTGCACGGCAAACCGCGCCACACCGTCGTAGGAACCGAAGACCAGCGTCCAGCGCGGGCCGGGGTATCGCGGGGAGGTGCTTGCAGAACTGCCGGGGACTACAGCTGCCTCGTGCGATGGAGGGCGGACCTCCGTGTCCGCCAGGTCGTGTCCAGGGATCCGGTTCATGGGGTGTGACCCGGACGGCACAGAGGCCGTCCCTCCTGCCCGGCAGACAGCGGTCTTTGTCGGGCCCGATGGAGGTCCGCGCTCCGTCCCGGCCACTCATGCCGGGGTTCTGCAAGCGGCTCCGGAGAATGGGGCATTGTCACCTCGCCATCGCAGGCCCGCGGAACACCGTCGCAGACGACGTACGCACCCGACTGAGTGTCGCCGAGCCTTCGTGCCTCTGAGGTCTCTGCGTCCTCCGCTCAGTGCTCCCGCTCGCGGCGGGCTTCGAGAATGGCCGCGGCGCGGGCCAGCCGGCGCTTGAGCTTGATCGTCTCTTCATCTTCGGGCGGCGGCGTGACCGCCGGGGCGATCGCCTTGCGCTGCACATGCACCTCGGGCACCTCGACCGTGCCGTCCAGCATCGCGCGCAACAGGCTGCGCGTGCAGGCCACCGCGGCGTCGGACTCGACGAGGAACTGCTCGATCTCCGCCACGTTCACCCCCGGCGGCAGCGGCGGGATGCAGGCCGGACAGCCGGACTCGCACTCGCACTCGTCGAGGATGCGCAGGCACAGCCGCAACGCCACCTCGATCTTCTCGAAGACCTTCTCGGCATACCCGACCCCGCCCTCGTGGGTGTCGTACAGGTACAGCGAGCTGCGCCAGCGCTGCTCCTCCTCCTCGTGCAGCGAAACGTCGGTCTCGATGTCCTGCACATCGGCCATGCACAGCGAGGGCGCGGTGCGGTGCAGGATGTAGCTGAGTCCGAAGAGGGCCGCGCCCATGTAGCGCCGGTCCGCCTTGTCCATAACCTGTTTCCACGCCTCGGGGGGCAGCAGCGACAGCCCGGTGGTGTCGTACTCGAAGGCGGGCAGGGTGATCGGGCCGTAGCCGATGTTCTCGTAGGTGCGCTCGCGGATCTTCTTGTACAACTTGGGTTGCGCGTTGACGTGCACAGGGCCGAACTTCAGCCGCAGCCCGCCCACGTCCTTCTCCTCCTCCACGTCCGTCATGTCCACCCGCTTCTCCCACTCCGCCTCGGTGTAGTAGTCCACGTCAACTTCCTCGACGCGGCAGAGCTTCTTCTCCAGATCGAGTTCCATGGACATGTAGCGGCGGCCGAGGTGCTGGTAGATGGCGTCTTTGTAGAGCGTGCCGCGGGCGCCGATCGGATCGATCTCGCCGATGACCTCGGTGCCGCAGTAGATGTCCACGTTGTAGTCCGTCATGCCGCGCAGGTTGACGCCGCGGGCCGGGTAGTCGCTGAGCGCGTAGCGGTAGCAGTCGCGGTAGGGCGCCAGGGTCTTCTGTTCGAGCAGCGTGCGCAACGCGAAGGGGTAGGCCGGCCCCTCGAAGCACGTCTCCTCGGGCCGCAGCGGGTGTTCGTGCGCCGCGCACGGCAGATGCTGCAGCAGGATGTACGGGTTGTCGGCGTTCAGCCAGGCCTGCTCGACGGGCGCGCTGGTGACAAACTCCGGGTGGTGCACCAGGTACTGGTCAACCGGCGCGTCCTTCGCCACGTAGACGATCACGGCGCGGCTGCCCTTGCGGCCGACCCGCCCGGCCTGCTGCCAGAAACTGGCGATGGTGCCGGGATGGCCGGAGAGGATGCACAGGTCGAGGTCGCCGATGTCAATGCCCAGTTCGAGGGCGTTGGTCGAGAGGATGGCACAGAGGCGGCCGGCGAACAGGTCGCGCTCGAGTTGCCGCCGTTCGCCGGGCAGCAGGCCGCCGCGGTACGGCTTGACCTTGTCGCGGATCTCCGGATGGCGGTCGGTGACCGCGCGGTAGAGCCGTTCAACCTCCTGCCGCGCCCGGCAGAAACAGATCGTGCGGACATTGTGCTCGACCGCCTCGCGGATCAGCGAAATGGAAATCGCCGCCGGCCCCTTGCGGAACAGCGCCGCCCCGGCGCTCTCGACCAGCGGCGGATTGATCAGGTACAAGTCCCGGCGCGGCCGCGGCGCCCCATCCCGGCGAATCAGCGTGAACGGCTGCCGGAACAGCGCCTCGACGTGCTCGCGCGGATTGCCGACCGTGGCCGAACAGCACACAAACGACGGACGGCTGCCGTGGATCTCGCACACCCGCAGAAAACGCCGGAAGACGTTGGCCACATGCGAACCGAAGTCGCCGCGGTACGTGTGCACCTCGTCAACCACGATGTAACGCAGACGCCCGAGGAAATTCTTCCAGCCGCGGTTGTGGTTGGGCAGCACGCCGGCGTGCAGCATGTCGGGGTTGGTGATGACGAAGTCGGCGATACGCTGGATGTTCTGGCGCTCCTCGCGCGGGGTGTCGCCATCGAACGTGCCCAGCCGCTGACTTTCCACCGCGGCCTTCAACAGCCGCCCCAGCGTGCCCTCCTGGTCGCGCGACAACGCCTTGGTCGGATAAAGGAGCAGAACGCCGAACGGCGACGGCGCGCGGATATACTCGCTGAGGATCGGCAGCAGAAACGACAGTGTCTTGCCGCTGGCGGTCTGCGAGACGATCACCGTGTTGCGGTTCTCGCAGATCGGGCCGAAGGCCTCGGCCTGGTGCGAGAACAACCGCCGGATGCCCTGCGCCTCGAGCACGGCCCGCAACCGCGGGTCGAGGGCGGACGGCAGCTCCGCAAACTCCCCGGCCACCGGCGGCAACACCTCGTGCGCCCGGATGTGCCGATGGAAACGGCTCTCGATGAACGCCGTGACTTGGTCTATGCCGGCCATGACTGGCCACTCCTGCCACGCGAACCCGACGCGACACACCAAAGATAGTGCCGACACGGCCGGCTGCAACGACCCCCGTCGGCAAGGGACGCCGCACACCTGCGTAGGGAGTTCCACCGGAAAGCGTGACAGCCGACTGCCCGACCACGCGCGTTCGACCCCTGCACGCGGCAGGCGTCGGGAGGGCAGGCGGGGCCGGGTGCCAGCCGCTGTGAGAGACTCGCCAGCGCGCGCACGGCCCCCGCGCCCTCGGGAGTTTGCCATTGCGGGTGCCGGAGGCTATCTTCCGTTCGTCAACCGGAGGCAATGGGCGGAATCTTGCCGTTTAACCGAGCGTCAGAACTCAACCCAGGAGGATCGAACCGTGACACCAGCCGCCACCCGCATCTTCACCGTTTCTACCATAGCCATACTCGCCATCGCCACGGCCAACTTCGCCTCCGCCGCCAATGTCGCCCTCGGGGGCAAATGGCTTGGCGACGGCGCATTCTGGCAGCCGTCGCAGGCCGCGTTCGACGGCAATACCGGGGAATACACGGGTGCCCAGGCGGGATGGACGGGAACGGTTGACAACACCAACCGGCTCTTCGGATGTCGCCTGCCCACCGCCAGCCTGATCAACAGCTTCGAACTCTTCATCACGGGCGGGCAGGGTAGCCGGACCCGCCCCAAGGATGTCGAAGTCTACTACGAGGGCGGACAGACGACTCTGACCCTGCCCAACGCCGACCAGGTCGTCTCACTGCCGGCCCCCGTGCATACCTCATGGCTGCTCTTTCGTGAACTGAATGTGTACCCGAACAACACCGATCTCAACTACTTCCTCAACGAACTCGAAATCTACGGCACGGCAGACACTGGTGAGCTGGCCGGTAACAGCCTCTCCCACGTGACCGGCGCGACCACACCAGAGTTGGCCGACGGCACCTTCCACAACATCGGCGGCTTCTATGCGCCCGCGGAGGCCGGCGGATCCATCGAATTCACCGCCTATCTCGACGGCAGCCCGATCAATGCCATCGCACTGACCCAGGACATCGCCGACACCGGCAACGCCAACCGCATCGCCTACAACATGGCCAGGGAACTCACCCTCACCTTCAACGACCCGGCCGCCACCATGATCGTCCTCGGCGACCTCAACACCGCCATCGCCGACGGCGGCGACTACGATCACGTGCTGCCCGTCTTCTACAACACCGTCGCCCTTCCAATGACGGTCACGGGCGCCAGCCAGGTCACTGTGACCATGATCCGGCAGGATCCCGAACCCACCTACGGCCCCGGCCCGTTCACGCCGACCCTGCCCATCGGCGACCGCAAGACCTGGGGCACCGCCGGCAGCGACAACAACCGCTGGGGAATCATTGAGTTCGAGGCGTTCTACATCGCCCCGGTCATCCCGGAACCCGGAACCGCAGCCATTCTCCTCGCCGCGACACTCTTGTTCAGGCGCCGGCGCTGACGGCCCCGCACCGGCCCCCCTGGCCCCCGAACCTCCCATGGATCGGTTGTCTTCGATGCCGACGTGCAGACTTCGCCCCTGGTGCACCACCTGACCGTCCAAGGTCGTTACAATCAGGCTGTTCCCACCTACGACCTGACCGTGACCAACTCCGCCGCGGCCACGTTCTCCGCCACCGGTCTGTCCTGGTTCTTCGGAGGCGCGCCGACCGTCGGTGAGGGCGTGGACAGCATCCAGTTCCACACGTTCCTCTCCGCCGGCGATTACCTGATCGACGGCGTCTCCCTGATCGATGTTCCCGAACCGGCCTCGGTGCTGCCGCTTGCCGGCGCCTTGTTTCTCCTCCGTCGCCGCCACGACAGATGACCCTGGCAGATCCGGTCGGGAACGCCCCCCCGCCAGCCTTCCGCTCAAGTTCGCGAAAACTCCGCTGTTTTCACGCACATCCCGCCTCATCCCTCCCGCGGCGTCCGGCCTGCGAGTGCGTGAAAACGGCACAGTTCTCCTGCACACCTCCCCGGCTCCTGCATACACCCCCCGGGCAGTTCGAGAAAACGAGCGATTTTCGCGAACTTGTACAGCCGGTTGTGGGTAGCGCCTCGACACACCCCTGCCGGCAGTGTTGTGCGGACGGGCCTGGGGGCGCGTTTTCACGCACATCCGCCTCATCCCTCCCACGGCGTCCGGCCTGCGAGTGCGTGAAAACGGCACAGTTTTCCTGCACACCTCCCCGGCTCCTGCATACACCCCCCGGGCAGTTCGCGAAAACGAGCGGTTTTCGCGAACTTGTACAGCCGGTTGTGGGTAGCGCCTCGACACACCCCTGCCGGCAGTGTTGTGCTGACGGGCCTGGGGGTAGTGTTTTCATGCACTCGGCAGGGCAGTCCCTTGCCCCGGGGCGGGAGCGGCGGGGCAGAGGTCGCGCGGGTGTGGCGGCGAGCCCGCAGTGCCGAGGTCGTCGGGCGACACGACGGCATAGCCGGCTGTCCGGCTGGCGTGTTCGAGGATCACCGAGTTGGGAGTGTCACCGTCCAACGTCCCGGCATTCCCTCCCCGACACCCCCTGCGGAAAACGGTATGTGCCCGTTCCGGGGTCGCGGGTCATTTGGCCTCGGGCAGGTCGAAGACGTCGAGGGCGACCTCGGTCTCAGCGTTGAAGAGCACCTCGTCGCGGGTCTCCTTGCCTTCGCGGACGAGGCGCAGGAAGTCGGCGCGGACGTGCCAGGTCTCGTTGTCGGCGTCGGTCTCTTCCGGTTCCGTGTCGGCAAGATCCGGCAGCCCGGTGTCAGGCAGTTCCTTGAGGTGGAAGCGGATCCAACGGGAGGCATAGCCTCGTGCCTGCCAGGGCATGACGTCGGCGCGGCCCAGCTCGCGGCCGGTCGGTCCGCCGGCCCGCACGGTGAAGCGGACTCTCTCGACGTCCCACGGGCGCGACGCCCCGGCAAACCAGGCGGCCACGCGGACGTTGTCGCGGTCGGGGGCGTCGGCCCACACACGCCCGTGGGCCTGGGGGGGCGGACGCCTGACGGGAACGAAGGGGTTGCGGTCGCCCTCCGCCAGGTTGGCCTCTCCGAGGGGCCAGTCATAGAGCAGGACCGAGTCGACCGCCGCCTCGGCCTCGTCCCCGCCGCCCACCGGTTCGTCCGGCCCGATTGCGACGCCCATGGCGCCGACCGCGGCGCTCTGAATTCGTGGCGACGCGGGCACCCGCGACTCGGCCAGCCGCTGTCCGTCCCAGTAGAGTTGATACCATCCGCAGCGCCAGACAAGGGCGAGGCGGTGCCAGGCGCCGGTGGCGTCGGCCGGCAGGGGAGCGACCGTCTCGTGGGGTTCGCCGGCGTCCGCCTTGCCGTCGAAGACCCAGACCCCGCTCATCGGCTGTTCGGTCACGGGGGCATCGCGTGTGGTCAGGACGAGTGCCGGCCTGCCGTCGCGCAGGGAAGCGGTCAGGGTCAGATCGAGGTGTTCGCTGAGGCGGAGCAGCGGCAGGGGTGTCCGGGTGAGACGGTCGAGCCTGAGATCGCATTCGAGGGCGCCGCCGTTCCACGCTGGCACAAGGGGGTAGGCGACACCGGTCTGCGAACTCCGCAGTTTCAAGGCGCGGCCTTTTCGGCCCTCGACGAGATCGGGCGCGGCGGCGCGTGGCGGGGTCAAGCCAGCGCCGAAGCCCGGCTCGACGCCCGCATCGAAAGACAGGCCGAGGATGACCCCCGGCGGGCGCGGGGGCTGTGGGGCGGGGCGCGCCTCGATCCAGAGTGCGGCGAAGTCGAGCGGCGGCAGGTCGAGTTCGAGGCCGTCGGCGGTGGCCAGGGAGACGCCGTTCTCCGCGTTCCACAGGTGCACGGCCTTGCCCGTGGCGGCCAGCAGACCGCCCCAGTCGCCGGCCAGGTGCAGGCGTGGCGCCTCGGCGTGGTCATAGGCGGCCGGCCGCGGCGCGCTGGCGAAAAGCAGGGCCTGCGCGGCGGCGCGGTTGACCAGCGCGTGCATGCCCTGCAGGGCCGGCGTGAACGACACGCCGGGGACGCGCGCGGGCAGTTCGTGGGCAGAGACTTCCTCGATGCCGGCATCGAGCACGCCGATGCGGGCGGCCAGGTTCTGCGCCCGGTTGTACTCGGCCGCGCACGTCGCCGGCATGGGCAGCACTCCGTAGGGCAGGGTGACCGCCAGGAAGGTACGGTTCTTCCAGTGCACTTTCACAAGGGCGTCGGGGTCGCGGCCGGGGCGGGCATCGGTGTTGGCGTGGTACATCTGGGCGCCGACCATGCCGGTATTGTGGCCGGCCAGGCAGCCGCGGCTGTAGCGGGGATTGTAGAAGCTGTGGTAGTTGGAGAACTCCGGCACCCAGATCGAGGGATGCTCGCCGTCCATGCTGATGTCGGCGAAGGCCAGCTGCGGGTAGACTTTCTGGCTGGTGGTGTGGGCCCAGACCGAATAGTCGCTGCCGTTCTCGGTGAACATCTGCTTGAAGCGGCGGAAGTAGGCGCGGCCGTCGAGGTACTGGTAGCCGATGGCGCGGGTGCCGTCGGCGCGCACGTACGGGGCGTCGCCGGCCAGCACATTGTAGCTCCAGCCCTGGACGTAGGGCTCGTCCACATAGACTCCGGCGATGCCGATCTCGCGGGCGCAGCGGTCGAGCCAGTAGGTCATGTAGCTGCGCACGGCGCGGTTGTTGTGCAGTTTCCAGGAGTACGGCGTCGCCATCGCCTCTTCGTTGTAGGCCGGGAATCCGCCCGGTGTGCCGTAATTGACGAAGGGGGTATGGTAGACGGGGGGGGTCTGGTTACGGCTGTCGGCAAAGGCGCCGATCCAGTCTTCGTAGCGTTTGCTGCCGGTCAGGGCATGTTTGCCGTCGGCCGCGGCGGCGGGGGGCGTCTCGCCGGGGGCGGCGACCCCGGGATAGGGCCGGAAGCCGCCGGCATATTCGTTCCAGTGCCACCAGAAGACGTGGCGGCTGCGCGGGGTGATGGCATTGTGGTCGGCGCCGTAGCTGCCGATCACCCAGGTGCGCCATC
>MVZH01000029.1 GCA_002068325.1 Lentisphaerae bacterium ADurb.BinA184
CGCTGCGAGTTCCCGTTCCCCACGCCCGCCATGGCGCACTGGGCGGTGGGCAAGCTGATCGCCGTCTTCGACGATGAAGGCTTCTACGTGCAACAGCTGCACCGGCGGCAGGACCTCTTCCACCTGCGCAAGGGCCGCGTCGCCATCACCCTGGCGCGCGACGGCGGCCGGCTGCTGTTCACCAGCGACGCCAACGTGGCCACCTTCGTGCGCACCGCGGTCTACGACGTGCTCGGCGAACTCCAGGGCACCATCCGCGGCCTGCAGGAACCGGTCGATGCCATGTCGGTCGTCGGCCAGATCGTCCCCGACCGACAGGCCGGCCCTGGCCCCCATCTGCGGCTGCAGGACTTCGTCCGCCCCGAACTGCTCAAACCGCGCCTCGAAGCGACCAACAAGACGGACGTGATCCGCGAACTCCTCGGCCTGCTCGAAGAACAAGACCTGGTGCGTGACCCGGCCGCGGCGCTCGAAGCCCTCCTGGCCCGCGAGGCCAGCATGTCCACCGGCCTGCAGCATGGCATCGCCATCCCCCATGCCCGCACCAACGCCGTGGACAAGCTGGTCTGCGCCATCGGCCTGAAACCCGCCGGGCTGAATTTCGAGGCGCTCGACGGCCAGCCCTCCCGCATCTTCATCCTCACCCTCTCCCCGCAGGACGCCCCGGTGCCGCACGTGCAGTTCATCTCCGGCATCAGCCAGGCCCTGACCGAGGAGAGGCGCCGCCGGCTGCTGGCCTGCCGCTCGGCGGATCAAATGTATATCGAGCTGACGGGAAGCCCCGTCACCGCCCGCCCCGCCAAGCCCGAGGGGGCCGCGGCCGGACGGCGCTCCGGCGAACGCATCTCACTGACGGAGCGGATCCAGCCGTCGCTGGTCAAGCCGCGCCTGGCGGCCTCCAACCGCGAGGACGCCATCGCCGAGCTGCTGGGACTGCTGGTGGCCAAGGGCCTGGTCACGAACGGCAACGAGGTGCGCGACGCCATCCTCCTGCGCGAACACGCCATCCCCACCGGGCTGGCCCGCGGCATCGCCGTGCCGCACGCCCGCACCAGCAGCGTGCGCGACCTGGTCTGCGCCATCGGGTTGAGCCCGCTGGGGCTGGATTTCGAGGCGGCCGACGGCAAGCCGGCCAACATCGTCATCCTCACCCTGTCCCCGCCCGACCCGCGCGTCCCCCACATCCAGTTCATGGCCGCCGTGCTGAACGCCGTCGAGATGGCGGACCGCGAGGAGCTGATGAACGCGAAGACACCCGCCGACGTCATCCGCATCCTGACTGCCAGTGAGGCCAAGGGGTGAGTCCCCCGGGGTCAGTCCTAATAATTGCCTTTATCGCGGCGGAGGGGGGAGGCGGAGGGCGGACGGCGGAACGTGGAGGGTGGAATGCGGCCCCGGAGGGGCCGAGGTCTGTAGCCCCGGTGCAACCGGGGGAACCGCCCGGTCACCCCATGCGTTGCGCCCCAAAGCGGGCGCGGGTGGAAGGGATCGTGGGTCGTAGGTCGTGGGTCGTGTGTCGTGGCGCCGGCGGCCCCCGCCGGTGATGCCGGGAACCAGTGATCGGTGACCCGTGATCGGTGATTCCGGCAACGAAGCACGAAGAACGAAAGCACGCGCCCCCGCGGTTCGTCGGCGAATCTGTCACATCCACGTCGCCGCGAATGCCCTACGGCAGGTCGCATCCGCATCCGCACCCGCAGTCGCCTGCGGCCTCGTCGGGATCCGGTACCACGACGACGCTGTTCAGTGACCCGTAGCAGTTGGGCCGGTTGGCCGGGGCGTCGGCGTCGGCCAACCACTCCCCGTCCACGACGAACTTGTACTCGTGCTCGCCCGGCGGCAAATCGAGCCTGGCGCGGAACGAACCGTCCCGAACCTTGGTCATCCGCCTCACGGTCGGATCCCAGTCGTTGAAGTCCCCCACCAGATGGACGCGTTTCGGCTTGCCCTGGCCGGCGAAGACAAAGGTGACCGTCCGATGATTGTTGCCGATGGTGACCATAGCGCGCCTCCCGTCTTGGTGGCTATTTGAGCAACGACTTGGGCCGACGGCCTCTTGCCGCGGCCGGCCCTCTCTGGCCCGCCGACCGGTAATATACCGCCGTTTCCGGAAGACTCCAGAAGCCGGAGGCGCGGGACATATCCGTCGGCCGCGCCGCCGCCCTATACCCCCCCCACGGCCGCCGAGCGTTCACGGCCCGCGGGGGCGACGTCTCACGCCCGCGGCTCGCGCGCCCGAGGGGGCGCCGGGGGCCGCCGCGGGGGCTGAGGCAAGGGCGAAGACCTTGCGGGTTGCGGCAGGGAATGCGAACTCCGCAAGCCTGGCCGGCGCCACCCACAGAACCGCGGCCGGCACGATGGCCGTGGCTTTCCCCGGCCCCGTCCTGCACTCGAAGGCGTGCAGCGTGATCGAAAAGTGGCTGTAGGCGTGCCGCACCGGCGGGAGCGCGTCCGCCACCCGCACAGCGAGGCCCACTTCCTCCCGGATCTCGCGGACGACGGCCTGCGCCGGGGTCTCGCCGGGCTGCACCTTCCCGCCCGGAAGCTCCCACAGCCCGCCCAGCATCTGATCCAGCCGCCGTTTGGCGATCAACAACCGGCCGCGGCGGCGAACCAGTCCGACGGCGACGTGGATGTGCGGGGTCCGCACACGCGGCCGCCGGGGCGGCCAGCGTTCGGGGCGTCCGGCGGCGCGGGCGTGGCAGTCGTCCGCCAGCGGGCAGTCGGGGCAGGCGGGACGGCGCGGCCGGCAGACGCGCGCGCCCAGCTCCATGAGCGCCTGGTTGAAGTCGCCCGGTGCCGCGGCGTCCATGGCCGCGGCCAGCCGTCGGGCAATGGCCTGCCGGAACCGTGGCGTGCGGCCGTCGCCGCGCAGTCCCCACAGGCGTGAGGCCACACGCACGACATTGCCGTCCACCGCCGGGACTGCCTCGCCGAACGCGATGCTGGCGATCGCCGCCGCGGTGTAGTCGCCGATGCCGCGGATTTTGCGGAGTCCGCAGACCGTGCGCGGCAGCTCGCCGCCGTCGGCCAGGATCTGCCGGGCCGCGGCATGGAGATGGCGCGCGCGGGAGTAGTATCCCAGCCCCTCCCAGAGCCGGAGCACGTCATCGAGGTCGGCGGCCGCCAGGGCGGGCAGATCGGGGAAGCGTTCAAGGAAGCGGCGGTAGTACGGCGCCACCGTGGCCGCCTGGGTCTGCTGCAACATGACTTCGCTGACCCAGACGGCATAGGGGCTGGGGTTCTCGCGCCACGGCAGGGGCCGGCGTGCGGCGCCGTACCAGGCCAGCAGACGGGCGGCCCACATCTCACGGCCTGGCCGGCGGGTACTCGGTGCACAGGTGATGGAGGGGCGGCTCGTCCTCCTCGATCGCCGGGAAGCGGCCCGGCGCCGTGCGGAAACGGTTGTCCGTGCGGTCGTCGTTGACCTTCGACACCTCGCCGACCAGCGTCATGCCGCCCTCGGCCCAGAACTCGTGGTACATGTGCGAGACCAGCGTGATGCTCTCGCCCGGCGCCAGCCGCACGGTCTGGCCGGGCCTGACCGTGCGCCGCACCCCGTCGGTGACGACCGCGAACGGCTTGCCGTCAAACTGGCTGTCGTCCTTTTGGTCGGCCATGTAGAGCTGGATCACAAGCTCGCCGCCGCCGCGGTTGATGATGTCCTCGCACTTGCTCCAGTGGAAGTGCATGGGGGTGTGCTGGCCCTCGCGCACGATCATGATCTTCTCGGCGTATTCCTTGGGGTAGGCGGGGTTGCTGAAGCTGCCGTTGCGGATGGTGAACAGCAGCAGGCCGACGCGCGCGTAGTCGCCGGACCCGAAGTCGGTCAGGTCCCAGCCGAGCAGGTTGTCCCGGATCTCATCGCATTCGTGGCCCTTCGTCCGCCAGTCGGCCGGGGTCCAGAGGGCGAACGGCGGGAGCAGGAACTGGTGCTGGTCAAAGAAGCGTTTGGCCTCGGTGATGTACCGGTTGATCTCTGAGCGTTTCATGCCGGTGCCGTCTCCTTGGGAATGCCGCGTGCAGAGGCCGCGTGGCCGGTCGAACCGGTAGTATATTGCGGGGCAACGGTTGTGCAACACATGGAGTGTGAGGCGATGACGGGTGAGACGGCCCCCCGGCGGCGGGTTCTGTTGCACGTGTGCTGTGCCCCGTGCGGGACGCACTCGGCCGACGTGCTGCGGCGCGACTGGGACGTCACGCTGTTCTTCTCCAACTCGAACATCGCGCCCGAGGCGGAGTATGAACGGCGGCTGACGGCGGCGCGCCAGCTGGCCGCGGCGGCCGCCCTGCCACTGGTGGTGGACGCGTACGACCACGCCGCCTGGCTCCAGGCGGTGCGGGGGCTGGAGGACGAGCCGGAGAGGGGACGGCGCTGCGAGAGCTGTTTCGCGTTCAGCCTGGGGCGGGCCGCCGCCTACGCGCGCGAACACGGCTTCGAGGCCTTCACCACAACCTTGACCATCAGCCCGCACAAGAGCTCGCCGACCCTCTTCCGCATCGGCGAAAGCCTGGGCGGTTTCCTGGCGATGGATTTCAAGAAGCAGGACGGCTTCCGCCGGAGCGTCGAGGCCAGCCGACGGCTCGGCCTCTACCGCCAGGACTCCTGCGGCTGCGAGTTCAGCCGGCGGCCGCCGCCCGGCGGAAGCCCGGGCCGGCCCGCTCGATGACCGCTTCGTCCACGCAGAACACCACCCGGAAATGCCCGGGGCAGCCGAAACCCCCGCCCGGTACGGCCAGGATGTTCTGTTCGAGCAGCGCGCCGACGAAGGCCTGGTCGTCGCCGCCGCCCGGCGCCTCGGGGAAGAAGTAGAATGCGCCCTGCGGCATGAAGAAGCGGATGCCGGCGGCGGTGAGCACCCGCGCCATGGCCTGCCGGCGGCGGTCGTAGACGGACACATCCACCCCCGAACCGAGCAGCGCGAGGGCCAGCCGCTGGCCGATCACCGGGGCGTTGACGAAGCCGAGGGTGCGGTTGCACAGGATCAGCCCCTTCATCAGCGCGTCGCCGTCCGCCATCTGGGGGGCCAGCGCGATGTAGCCGATGCGCTCGCCGGCCAGCGAGAGGCTCTTGGAGAACGAGCCGACCACGGCGGCGTACGGGTACAGCGGCAGCAGCGGCGGCACCGCGGCGCCGTCGTAGGCGAGGAACCGGTAGGGTTCGTCGGAGACCAGGTAGACCGGGCGGCCCGTGCGTTCCGTCAGGCGGCGCAGGCTGTCGGCGAGGGCGGCCAGCTCGGCCTGGGTGTAGATGCGGCCGCTGGGGTTGTTCGGCGAGTTGATGATGACGGCGCGGGTGCGCGGCGTGAAGGCTTGTTCGAGCGCGGCGAGATCCAGCGCAAAGTCCCCGCGGCGCGAGGGCACCGGCACCAGGCGGCCGCCGCCGTTCGCCACGTAGAATCCATACTCGACGAAGTAGGGGGCCGGGCAGACGACTTCGTCGCCGGGGTCGAGCACGGCCCTGAAGAAGACGTTCAGCGCCCCCGCCGCGCCGCAGGTGACCACGACCCGTTCCGGCTTGAGCGTGCAGGCCTGTTCGCGGCCGAGGTGTTCGGCGAGGGCCGCGCGCAGCTCGGGCAGCCCTGCGTTGGGCATGTAGCCGAAGGCCAGGGGCTCGGCGGCCCGCGCCGCCAGCTCGCGCAGGGCCTTGGCCGTGCCTGCCGGCGACGGCAGGTCGGGGTTGCCGAGGCTGAAGTCGAATACGTTCTCCGCGCCGAACTTCGCCTTCAACTCGATCCCGGCCTCGAACATCCGCCGGATCATCGAGCCGCCGGCAACCGCCTCGGACGTCTGCCGCGAAAGAGCCTGCATCGGCTAACCTCACTCCCGTACACTGGAATACGACAACAGACCAGGCGGGCTGGCGCAGGCGGCCGGGGCGACTGTGCCCAACCCTCGGCCATGCCTGTGGCGCCCATGCACCCGTGCGCGGGAATGTAGCCGCTGCGACGGCGCTGTCCAGACTGCGCGGCGCGGCTCAGCCGCGCCGTCCGGACCATCCCCACGGGCGTGGGGAACTGGAGTTTGGCAGAAATCCTGTGGTTTTCCTTCCCCTCTGGATCGCAGTCGTGTTCCGTGGGCCACGCGAACGATTCCCATACTCGTTCCCGGCAGACCAGGGCCAGTGAGTCGACGGCGAGAACGATGATCTTCGCAGGACTGTATACCGAGCGCCGCCAGGCGCTCTCTGGAGTGTCTGCGGCCTGCCGCAGCTCTCACACGGGCCGGCATGACGGCCCGCCACCCCGCCGGGGCAGGCCCGGCGGAACAAAGCGGTCGCGGGCGACCGCACTCCAGAGCGGCTTCGCCGCGGTATTTCCAGGGCCAAACACAAGAAGGGTGTCATCGGTCATGGCAATCGACTTGTGCCAAACTCCAGATCCCCACGGGCGTGGGGAAGAGCCGCTGGTCTTCTCGGTCGTGAGGCACTTGTACGGACCATCCCCACGGGCGTGGGGAAGAGTTCCTGACCGTCCTTGGCAGGCCCTTTCCTTCCGGACCATCCCCACGGGCGTGGGGAAGAGATCGCGGGCTTCCAGCCGGTCGAGCAGAAGTACGGACCATCCCCACGGGCGTGGGGAAGAGTCCAGCGCGCCGCCGACGTAGGGCTGCCCGTCCGGACCATCCCCACGGGCGTGGGGAAGAGAGGAACCGCTTGGGGCTTTGCGCAGGATGTGCCACTATAGGCTGTGGTGTTGGGTTTTCAAAGAGCGAGGGGGCCGAATGGGCAGAGCAAGGTTGTCGGGGCTGAAGGGGCTGGGGGCCAGACGAACCGCAGGGGATAGGCGGCCATGGACCAGCGCAGGGTTCGATGCAGGAGGGCGGCGAGGCCAATGGCGTCTTGGCGTTGTAGCGCAGGAGGATAGCCAGGGCCTCGTCGTCGCCTCCGGTAGCGTATCCCTGCCAAAGGGCGATGGCGGCTTTGCCGCCAAGGCTGGTGCCGGTGGGTCGAGTCAGGCCAAGTCGGCGCTCGATGGTCGTCAGGCCGCCGAAGTGGCCCCAGGCCTGGAGGAGCGGACAGAGGTCGAGGTGGGGCGTGTCAGGCAGCGACGCGAGTTCCCGGCGCAGCACCGGGAGGTCGAAGCGCCGGCCGTTGTAGGTGACCAGCAGTCCGACGTCGGCGAGGGTTTCGGGCAGGGCATCGAGGTTGACGCCGCGCACGTAGGCGGTGGCAGTGCCGTGCGTGACCCGCACGGCTGTGGTCGGACGGGCCGCGGGGCCGAGGCCGTCGGTCTCGACGTCGAGGAAGGCCACGCGTTCCGGGCATACCACGGCGGCGCGCGCGGCATGCAGCCGCGGCAGCCGGTCAAGGAAATGCCCGGCGTGTTCGAGGTACAGCGGCGTCCAGCGTTCCGTGGCCGGGGTCAGCGTATCCAGGGGCGGTCGTTCGAAGACGGGCATCGAGATACTGAAGGTTCTTGTGGCTTGTGACGCGTGGTCTGCGGTTCGTAGGCGTCGGCAGCAGGCTCCACCGGTGTCCGTCGGCCCTTACCGGCCGGGGACGGCCGGCTCCAGTGTCGTGGTGACACCCGGCGCCTTGGAGAGGGCGGTTTCCGCCGTTGTCTCATCCCGACGAGGCCTCCCTCGGCCTTGCGGCGATCCGCCGGGGCCGGAACTGTCGCGTGGCGAAGCTGACCGGGGCATCCATGAGCGTGTCGGTGCCGTCGGCGAAGGTGGCGGCATCGGTCACGGTGTCGAACTCCTCGATGGCGCGGCCGTCGGGGTCGAGCATGCGCAAGGCTTTGGGCTGGGAACTCGCCAGGCCGCGAACCACGGGCGCCGCGGGGATGCAGCTCTTGCGTCCGAACCAGATGCCCCATTGCGGATTCCGCAAGGCCGCGGCGACGGCGTCGAGCGTCGCGCGCGGCCCGGCGAGGATCACGCCGAAGCGGGCGTCGAGGAGGTACTGGCGGTGCGAGACGACGGCATCCTTGCTGATGGCGCCGCTGGCCCGCCGCGTGTCCAGAACGGTGTGGTAGTCCTCCAGTCTGAGGACAGGCACCGGCTGCCGGGAACCGGCCGGCTGGCGCGGGATCGCCAACACGCTCACCGCGACCGCGGCCTCGCCCAGGCGTTCCAGCCAGGCGGCCTCGGCCGCCGACCCCTTGTCCGCGCCCGCCGCGGCGCAGACCATGCCGAGCAGCGCGCTGCGGGTCGGGTGGAGCGCGGTGGTTCGGCGCTGGAAACGGCTCGAATGCCCGAAACTCATCAGCGGGGCATCCAGCATCAGCGCCAGGAAGGCGTGTGCGGTTTCAGTTGACATGGACGACGATCCTTTCGCAGAAGTCCTCCAGCCCGGTGTCCGGGATGGCCAGTTCCGCTGTGGTCTGAATGCCCCAGGTCTCCTTCATCTGCTCGTGGTGCTGCTTCAGGGCGGCGACCGAGGCCTCGACCAGCCCGTTCCTGGGACGCACGGGGTTCTCGAAGGCGTTGACCAGTTGCAGCGGCTGCCCCTGATCCTTGACGATGCCCAGGACATAGGCCGGGAAGGTGTTGGCATTCATCGAGTTGCGACGCGCACTCGGCACCGCCAGCAGCGTGGCGCGGATGAAGGTGGCGACCACGGCGCGGCGCTCGTCCGGCGACAGCACCGCCAGATGAGTGTGGTCAGCCAGCATGTCGAGGTTGAGGGCAGCGTAGCGGTAGTAGCAGGCGGAGGTGAACTCGGTGGTGCCCATGTGGGCCGAGCCGGTGTCCTCGCTGCGCTTCGCCATGTCGTCGACCGCGGTGAAGAAGTCGATGTCGTTGTCGGCCTTGTGTGTCGAGATCGCGTGGCTGAACATGGCGGCGCCCTCGAGGGTGATGTCCGCGGCGTTGGCCACCATCCGGCCGAAGATGGCGATGTCGGCGGCATCCTTGACCCGCGTCGTGAGCGCCTCCTGGACGATTTTCCTGAGGGACTTCGCATCCACTTGGCCGCCGGCCTTGGACAGGGCGTCCGCCAGGGCCGTGACCTCCCCCCTCGACAGGAAAAGCAGCCCGCTGGTCGCCGCGGCCTCTTCCGGGGATTCAGTGGCCTCGGCCTTCCTCTTCCTGCCGGTAGGCTTGTCTCCTTCCTTCTCCTTGCTGAGGATGCTCTCGCAGGCTCTGGCGGCCAGTTGGGCGGCATCGGCGGCAGGCATGTGGTGTTGCCCGACGAGGGTTTCGGCCAGATCTTGGGCGATCTTCTTGGACCGCTGCCCGCCGAAGAAGACGGATTTCAGGTCGTCCTGGGCATAGAGGCGTATCGCCCGTTTCAGGCACTGGCTGGATATGCGGGCGCGGGTGACGCCGCCGAACACGGCCGTCTTGGGGGCACCGACGTCGTCGCGGTTGAGGCAGGAGACGGGGAAGGACTGGAGGACGTGGAGTTCGATGAGTCTCATGGGCATTTCCCTTCTGGGGTTGGGGCCGAGGCACGTCGGCGTTGCTGTTGGCCGGGGCTGTCTTCTCCGGGGGTGGCGCCTGCCGGGGGAGGGCTGGAACTCGCGACGCGTCCGGGGGGACGCTCTGCGGCGTTCCTCGCCGGCGGGGCTTCGGGCGGAGGCGCGAGGCGCAGATGACGGCTCAGCTTTTTGCGGAGCGCCTCGCGCAGGCGTGGCCTCTCGTGGGCGTACAGGGAGAGCACACGCTTGCCGGCCTGCTGGTAGAGCTTCTGCTTTTCGAGCATGCCGATGCGGTAGTCGAGGTTGTCCTCCATGCCCCAGTACTCGATATACAGGTCGAACTCGGGCAGGTAGAAGTCAGGGCGGATGGCGTAGCCCTTGACGATGCGGAAGCGGTTGTCGTAGCGGAAGGCGATGCCCATGGCGGCCAGTTCCTCGGCGATGAGGCGCTCGCCGTCCGACTGCACGACGGTGCCGTTGGCGGCCTGGACGGTCTTGTTGAGCTCGACCTGGGTTTCCCAGTTGCGGCGTTCGAGGAAAACCTCGTCGAAGCAGACGTCGCAGAAGGTTCGCTGAAAGGCTTTCTGCGAGCGCGCGTACTCGTCGGCGGCGACGGCCCGTCCGCACTTGCGGCAGGCTTGCACGGTCTGTTGCTCGGCGATGCGGAGGGCCTCGCGGATGGTCTTGCCGGCGGTGACGACGCTGCGCTTGACGTAGTCTCTCTCGGCGGGGTTGCGGTACATGTCCCGCAGGTCGGGCAGGGCCGGCTCGGCGGCCGTGCCGAAAGCGCCGAGGGCCTTGGCGGCGTACTGGCGGACCTGCGGGTGCAGATCTCCCAGCAGGGGACGCAGCAAGTCGACCGACGCGGCGGAGTCCACGATGCCCGCCAGCTTGCCCAGCGCCGAGGCGGCCAGGCGGCGCACCAGCGGCGACTCCGAGCGCGTCAGCCCGGCCAGCTCGGCGAAGGTGTTGGCATCGGCGCTCTCGCCGAGGGCGGTGGCGCGGGCGGCGAGGCGGCGTTCGTTGGCGACGTTCATGGCGGAGGCTCCTGTGGACTGGCCGCGCGACCCTCGCCGCTCCACGGTGTCTGCGCCGCGTCCGCGGTTGGCGCCAGGGCCAGGAGGCCGAAGCCGAAGGCCTTGGCGGAGCCGATGCCGCGGGCAAAGGCCGCAGCGAACCTGGTGCGGTCGGTGACCGCGAGCCGCCCCTCGAACTCGACGGCGTGGTGGGAGCCCTGGTGTCCGCTCTTGGCGAACCACTCGCGGCCCTCTTGCATCATGTGCAGGGAGTCGGCGTCCACGGCGAAGCCGGCCGCCTCGGCCTTGCGCAGGAGCCAGGCACGCAACTGGTCGTCGGTGCGCAGCGGCAGGCGTCTGCGGGTCGCGTTGTCGCGTTTGGTCGGGTTGGCGCGTAGCTGGAAGCGGTAGTGGGGGGATGCGAAGAAGGCCGGCGGGATTTCGCGCGTCTGCCAGGCGGCCGCGTCGCCGGGCCACGTCTCCGGGCGGACGGGCGCCCTGGGGGAGACGATCAGCAGGCGGAGGGCACGCTCGCGTTCGCGGCGGTCGAGGCGGGTGAGGAAATCGCGCGGCTGGCCGTCGCGTCCGGGGAAGGCTTTCCAGACGAGCTGGTGCCAGTCGTAGACGTCGTGCAGCCCGAGGCGGGCGGCGGTCTCGAACTCGAGGAGGGCCTGGGTAAGGAAGATGCTCATGCGTGCGCCTCCTTGGCGGGCGAAGCGGACGCGGGGTCTGCGGAGTCCGCAACCGGCGGGTCCAGCATGCCGAGGGCGATGGCATCTGCGGGCTCCCCAACGCCCCAGAAGGCCTTGGCCCACTCCACCTGCACGCGGTCGTTCCACCACAGCAGATCGGAGAGGAGCCGGGCGTAGTTGACCTTTACGCCCTTGGCCCGGGCGGCGCGCACAAGCGGGGCCACGCGTTCGGCAATCTCGTCGCGGTCGCAGGTCAGCAGGCGTTTGACGCGGCCCTCGAAGGACTTGTTCTCCTTGGCGAGGCTGTGCAACGTGTCGCCGAGGTTGCCGGCGTTCGGACGGTCGCCGGCTGGGTCGCCGGCCCAGAGGGCGGCGACGGTCTCGAAGGCCGGGTTGCCGATGGCGCCGGGGAAGCCGCCGAGCAGCGGCCAGGCGCGGTGGCGGCGGGCGTCGCTGAGGGCGCCGCGCAGGTTGGCGAGGGCGCCGCGGTCGGCGGCGTAGCGCTGCAGGAAGGCCATGAAGGCGACGGCGCGGTCGTGCAGGTGCGGGGTGCTCATGCGTTGGGGGCCTCCGTGTCTGGAAGGTCATCGGCGTTGGCGGCCACAGCCGGCCTCTCCTCGAAGAGGGCCTTCAGGCCGAGGGCGTAGGCCTTCAGTTGACGCGGCGTCTTGTGCGGGCAGGCCAGGTCGTAGGCGGAGCGCGCGGCGTAACGGAGGGCCCGCCCCCAGGCGGTCTGATGCCAGTCGTCTCCGCCCGAGTCCGAGCCATCGGAGTGAAGCAACTCCGGCTTGTCGACGACGGCGAGCAGGTCGGAGACGTTCTGCTCGACGGCGGTCCAGTAGTGGGTGGCGGCCTTGTGCTTGACCTTGGCGCCACGTTTCCACTGGTCGCCTTCGATCTCGTCCTTGAGCTCCCTACGGTACTTGGCTATGGCCTTGCCGAGTCTCGCGTTCCAGGCCTCGGCGGACCTCACGCCAGCTTCATAGCGCCCCCGTCCAGGATCGGTGAACATGGCAGCCGGGAGGAAGTAGACGGATTCGATGGCATCGATGGGCTTGGCCTTGTCGGCGATCAAGGCGCCGACCCAGATCTCGCAGGACTCTTCCGACGACAGGTTCTGCAGTGCCAGCGGGCCGCCCAGCGGGTCGCCGCCCGCACGCTCGATGACACTGACTGCAGGGATTTCGCGCCAGGTGCTCTTGGAGACGGACGCGGCCAGCGTCACTCGCTCCTCAGTGTCGTTGCGCACTTTCCTGACGATGGTGGCCGTCGCCTCACGCCAGTGCGGGTAACCCTCATAGGTTGGACCGTTTCCGAGAATGAGGTCGTCATGGTTCCCGAGCCAGACGAGGCGCGCCAGGGGGACAAGCCGTCCCAGGTAAGTGGCCGTCGCATTCTGGATGCTGTCGCGGTCTGACGGAGAAGTCGGCGGCCTTTCCCACAGAGGTTGTCCCCACTTCACTTCGCGCCGGCGAGTCGCCTCCTGAGTCAGCAGGTTCAGATGGAGACCGCGACCAAGCGTGTCGCCTTTGACAAGCGCGTGCGCCAGGGCTTTGATGACACAGGGGGCATGATTGCTGGAGCGTCCCATGCGTTGACCGTGCCACGAGACATCGCCAATCAGCCCACCGGGCGAGAAATTCTGGAACGTCAGAAGCATCAGCGCGACCTCCGCCGATGAGAAGCTTCGGCGGCCCCCGCCCGCATTGTCGAACAGCGTCGAGGTGTTCCCCGTGGCCAAAGCCAAGTCCATCTTGCTAACCGAGTTCCCCTCGTCGTCGCCGCCGGCCCTGACCGGCCTGAGTCCCTCGACCTGCAGGAACCGTTGTCCGTCGCCGAGGAGTTCGAAGGCGTGCACCCATTGGTCGAGGTAGGCGGCGGCGGCTTCGGGGAGGCGGTTGGCGCAGGTCAACCAGTCGGCGCGGTCTTTGGGGCCGTCGAGGGCGGCCTGGGCGACGCAGATGAGCAGGCGCATGAGGGCGATGCGCTCATGCGGCCGCACGGCGAGGTCGCGGATCTCCTCGCCGCGCAGGAAGGCGTCCTTGAGGCTGACTTTGCCGGCTCGGCCATCCTGCCAGACGATGGGAATCCAGGGGTCACTCGTCAAATTCATCGTCGTCTCCCTCGTGGGCCTGCCAGGCGGTGTCGGCGGCGGGGCTGTCGCGTTCGATGAAGACTCCGAGTTCGTCGGTGTAGCGAAGGCATGACTCGTCGCCGCCGTCGAGGAACCGGAGGTGGTCGTCGGTGAGCCTGCAGGCCGCGCAGGCGCCGGGAACGTATTCGCGCAGCCAGGACAGATCCTGTCGCAGGCGCGCCCGCACGGGCCAGAGCGGGATGCGGATGAGGTTGCGGTGGATGGCCTTGGCCGTGGTAAAGTCCCAGCCACCGGTGCGGGCCTCACAGGACGTACCGTCCAGCAAGGTCAACCCGACGGCACGATGTGCGTCAGCGCCGGGCAGTTCCCATCGACGGCGAACTGCGAGCAGCATGGCGGTGGGCATACCGTTCCAGCGGGTTTGGACGTCCTCGCGATCGCTGAGCGCGGGGTTTGACCACACTGCCGTCGCCTGCTCTGCGGCGCGCCGCAGTTTCTCGCGAACTCTCTTCAAGTCGTTGCGGAGCTCCTGCCAGGCGTCGGGTTCGTCAGGTACGTCGCGGTAGGTGGCTTCGAGGAGCGGCCGCATGTCGGCGGGCAGGAGAAGCGACGCACGCGGCCGCCACTCGGCCAGCGTGCGCACGAGGACATAGGGCGCGTAGACCTTGGCGCTCTTGCCGAAGGCCTTCTTCAGTTCGGACGCGCTGGAATTGCGGAGTCCGCACTCATCGAGCGGCGGGGCGGCGATCCACACCTGGCGCTCCGCGCCCCGCGGACGCTGGCGTTCGTGCCGCCAGAGGCGGCCAATGCGCTGGAGCAGCATGTCGGTGGGGGCGAGGTCGGTGATGAGCAGGTCGGCGTCGATGTCAACGCTCTGCTCGGCGACCTGGGTCGAAACGAGGACGCAGCCGTTGGTCGGGCGTCTGGCGCGTTCCTTGCCGAGGGCTTCGATCCAGCGGTCCTCCTCCTGCTCGCGGCGGAACTGCGGGAAGCGGGAGTGCAGCAGGCCGATCTCCGGGCCGCCGGCGCATTTGCCGGCGCTCAGGCGGCGGTACGTCTCCTGCGCTTCGTCCACGGTGTTGCGAATCCAGAGCACGCACTCGCCGTGGCGAGCGCGTTCGAGGCAGGCGTCGGGCAGGGACTCCGGCTGAACAAGACAGACCTGCACGGTCTTCGACGGCCCCGGATCAATCGGGGTCTCGTGGACGTGCGGCGCCGCGGGGTCGCCGCCGCTGTCGCCGACAGAGGCCGAAAGCAGCGGGTAGGCGTTGCTGAGGGTTGCGGAGTCCGCAACGGCGAGCAGGTCGCGGCGGCGGGCTGCGGTCAGGGTTGCGGAGAGGACGATGACGGTGGCTCCGAGTTCGCGCAGGCGGCGGATGAGCACGTCAATCAGCGTGCCGGTGTAGAGGTCGTAGGAATGGACTTCGTCGAGGATGACGACCTTGCCGGCCAGCGCATACTGGCGGACGAAGAAGTGCTTGGCGGCGACGACTCCGAGCAGGGCCTGGTCAACGGTGCCGACGCCGGCCGGGGCGAGCAGGGCCCGGCGCGGCGAGGCGAACCAGTCACGCGCCCGCGCCGCCGACTCGCGGAGTTCGCCGTCCTTGGGATCGGCGACGGCGGGGTTGACCGGCGGCTTGCGCCCGGTGTCGAGGAGCCACGAGTTGCCGTGGATCAGGCGCGGCGCGGCATCGGGGGACAGGCGGCGCAGGAACTCGCCGACGCGCCGATGGATACGATTGCTGGTGATCTGGGTAGGGAGGGCGAAGTACAGACCGGTCGCCTGGCCGGTGCTGAGCAGGTTGTAGGCGGCGGCGAGGGCGGCCTCGGTCTTGCCGCAGCCCATGGGGCCCTCGACGATGTAGAGGCCAGGCGCGGTTGCGGAGTCCGCAAGCGCCGTTTGAAGCCGGCGTGCTTCGAACCCGAAAAGGTCGTGGAAAGTTCTGCCGGCTGGGCACGGCAGGGGGCGCAGGCCGATGCCTTCGATCTGGCGGGCCGCGCGCGCAGGGATCTCCTCTGAGGACAGGGGGCCCGATGGCGGGAAGGTGTGCTCGTCGGAGGCCAGCCAGTCGGCGACGGCAACCAGCCCGGCGTTGAACCAGAGCGCGGCGTTGTCCGAGGGCGATTGCCCGACAGGCGGCTCGTCCGGCAGGGGGCCGAATTCACGCAGAAGTTCGTCGATTAGGCGCTGGCGTTCGGCGGCCCAGGCGTCGCCGCCGTCGCCAAGCGGCGGCAGACGATCGCCCTTGAGCCTGCCGTGGTGGGCGCCGACGATGGCGGCCCAGAGCCGCAGGGCCGAGTTCTCGCCGAGTCTATCCTGCAGAGCCTTCTGGCTGACCTTGGCGTGATCGTCCTCGAAACCGACGAACGACGCGGGAGCGAAGGCGTGCTGTCGCAACCAGGCGCCGCACTTCCGCTGGAAGCCGGGAGTGACTTTGCCCACGTCGTGGAGGGCCGCGAGGACGACGCCGGTGTCGGCGTGCAGGCACTGCCGCAAGTGGGCGGGGTAGCGCGCAGCCAGCCGTCGGGCCACCTGGCCAGCGGTGCGGCAGTGTTGAAGAACGCCGATCCCCGGGGTGCCATCGGGTCTCGTCTTGGCCCAGCAGGCGAGATGGGGCGGCGCCGGCAGGCCTGAGAGCGCGGACGCGTGCTTCGGCAACGGCACGTCGTGAACCTCCTCTCGTGCCCGGTTCAGGCGCTCGTTGCATCCTCGGTGGGGGAGCATACCCCCCATGTCGGGGCTGTGCAAACGCGCCCGTCGCACAGGCCTGCGCCGACCCCGAGCGCCGAGCACGGCCGGGGTTGCATCACTGGGGCGGCGGGTTACGTTGGGCGGGTGTGGCGGCGCGTCGGTCCGGGTCGAATCGGTGGACTTCGACTTCGACGGGCGCGGTCGCGCAACCTGGCCGGACAGGCCGGTGGGCGTTGCGTCCGGCCCGGCGGGATGCCCACGGCGTCCACCGCCCTTGCCGCCGCCACGGACCGCCAGGTCTCGGTCCGCGAGTTCCGCCTGTGGAACCCTTGGGCGATTCTGCGGTTGTCCGCGGGACGGTTAGGTTGGGCCGGGTGTGGCGCCGTCGCAGCGGGCTTGCGGCTGCACGGCGAGTGCCTATACGCGCAAGGCCAGCTTGAGCTGTTCGTGAACACAGAGGCAACGGAGACAACGGAGGTCTATCTCATGGGTTGCAGCATCCTACGAGCCAGTGAACGAGCCGTCGGTCTCCACGCCGCCCAACCGCACGTGGGGTGGTGACTACCAGCAACGCAAGGTCTTCGTCGGCGCCGTTCCTCTTTGTGAATCATCCGGGCCGACGGTGTCACGCCTGGAAGGCTGGAGATCCCGCCATGAACCGACACGACGCAGTCCGAGGCCTGTCTGCCGCCGTCGCCGTGCTGACGTTCAGCCTCACCGCGCCCCCTGCGCCGGCTGTGCGCCAGGCCCCACCCTACACCGACTTCTGGCAGGCGGCCCCCACACGCGACCCCGACACCCTGTTCCTCTGGCAACTCGATGACCAGGCCGAGGCCGGAGAGGAGATCCTCGACGAGGCGCTGCTCACACTGCCCGATGGCGAAGGCGGCGGCCTTGACGAGGATCTGTTGCGGGCCGGCACCGAGAGCGTGGCGCCCGAACTGCGCGGCGGCGCCAGCCTGGTCGCGGACGGACGGTTCGGCGGCGGCGTCCGCCTCGATGGCGCCGGCGCCCTGGTCGCGGCCCGCCCGCGCCTCGATGACATCCTCAAGGGCGATGGCGCCCTGACCTTGGACTTCTGGGTGTGGCCCGAGGCGGCCCCGGCCGCCATGTGCGTGGCGTTTCTCGCGACCGCACGGGCCGAGGCGGGACTGGCCGTGCGCCTGGCCCCGGACGGGGAGGTGCAACTGACCGACGGCGAGACGGTTCTGCTGACCCACCCGCGCCAGGCGCCGCCGGGGGTGTGGACGCACCTGGCCGTGGTGGTCGACACCAAGCGAGGCGCGGGGGTGTTGGTGAACGGCGCGCCGCAGTGGGTTGCGGAGGAGGCTCGCGCCCCCGTCCTGGGGCTGGCCGGTGAGCTGCGCGGCGCGCTCTCGGTCGGCGGCGACCCCAGCCGCCAAAACGGCTTGACGGGCCGCCTCGACGCCGTCCGGCTGTCGCGGCGTGAACGCCTCTTCTACGTCCTTGACGACCGCATTGTGGCCGATCCGGACAGACGGCGTGTCTTGGCAGACGGGCCGCCGTGGTTTGCCCGCAGGTTGGCCCCGCACCTGTACTGCAGTTTCGACGGGAGCGTGACTCCCGAGGAGAGCGCCGGCCGCCCAGTCGAAGGCCAGGCGCCCGCCGCGGCCTTTGCTCCAGGCGTGCGCGGGCAGGCCCTTGACCTGAGTGCGGCCGAGGCGGTCGGCTTCGCCGTCAAGGGGATCGGGGTGCTGCCCGCCGAGGCCGGCAGCATCGCCTTCTGGTTCCGGCCCAAGGACTGGAACAACTTCCTGGTCGGGGAGTACCTTGGCCAGGGGGTACCATGGGTGAACCTGATGCGGCTGGCGCCGGCGAACTACGAGCCCTACCGTGCCTACAAGGCGCTGGCCGTCGCCCAGGGCCGGGCCGGCCAGGATCATCCCGCCGACCTGGCACCGTTCCACCCCGGCAAGTGGACGCACGTGGCTGTGACGTGGGGGGGCGAGGGCGCGGGCGTCTACCTGGACGGCGTGCCGCAGCGCATCGGCCAGGCCGTGCTGGGCGGCTCGTCGAACCCCCTCGACCAGCACGACTACGACGCCTGGAAGGAACGCACCGGCGGCAAGGAGGACGGCACTTACCGCCTCACGCTGAGCCCGTCGGCAACCCTCCTGGACGAACTCTGCATCTACCCATACTGCCTCCTGCCCGAGGAAGTCTGGAACAGCTACGCCCGGATGCTGCCCGAAGCCGAGCAGGCCATGAAACGGCTGCCGGCCGTGCGCACGCGCTTCGAGTACTTCGCCCACTCGTGGGAGGGGATCGAACACCTCGACATCGGGCTATCCTGCCTGCCGGTAGACGGGGTGTCGCCGGTGGCCGCTGACGTGCGCCTGGCCGGCGCCGATGGCGGTGTGTTGAGCGAAGAGGCCGGCGTCGCGCTCGACAAGGAGGGCCATGCCCAGATCCGGGTCACCCGCAGCCTGCCGTTCGGGCGTTACCCGATCGAGGTGACCCCGCGGGACGCCGGGGGGAAGGCGTTGTTGACGCACCGCGGGGAGTACGTGCGCGTGCGTCCGCCCTGGTACGAAAACGACTTGGGGAAGGAACGCTCGGTGCCGGCGCCGTGGAGTCCCATCAAGTTAGATGGGAATGTGTTACATGTGGTCGGCCGCGAAGTCCATCTGACCCCCGGCGGGTTGCCGGGGCGGATCCGGTCGCTGGGCCGGGAGGTGTTGGCGGCGCCGGTCGAGTTGCATGTCCGTGCCGGGGGCCGCGACCTGACGGCGGGGGAGGGGGCTTTGCGGTTTGCGGAGACGGCCGCCGACCGCGTGTCCTGGGAGTCGCGGTTCGCCGCCGCCCCGCTCGAGTTGTCCGTGGCGGCCTGGATGGAGTACGACGGGCTGATGTACTACACCGTGACGCTGGCCGCGCAGGGCGAACCGGTGACTGTCGAGTCGGTGGTCGTGTCGTTTCCGCTGGCCGATGCGGTGGCGACGCAGCTGATCGGCAACACCGGCGGCAACAACTTCCGCAACGCCTGGGATGTGCGCATGCTGCCGCCCGGCGACGGCCCGCTGTGGAGCAGCCTGAACTGCCGCAAGGGCATCGAGTACGGGCTGGATTATGGCAACTACTTCCCGCACATCTGGGTGGGCAACGACGACGTCGGGCTGTGCTTCAGCGGCGAGAACGACCGCGGCTGGACGCCCGACGACCGCACGCCGGCCCAGGAGATCACGCGCGAGGGCGGCACCACGCGCTTCCGCATGAACGTCGTCTCCAAACCGGTGGCCGTCACCAAGGATGGACACCGCTTCACGTTCATCCTCACACCGACCCCGGCCAAGCCGGAACCCAAGGGCTGGCGCGGCTGGAACCGGGCCCGCCGCGGCACCCCGCTGTCGGTCTACGACGCCATTGACGATTTCGTCGGCTTCCCGATGAAGTCCGACCCCGCCAAGCCTGAGAGCCTGAAGTTCGATCTCGAACCCAAGAGCTGGGAGGCGGCCGCCCAACAGCGCCAGAGCATCCGCGAGAAGTTCGGCGAGGAGAACCCCGTCTTCCTCTACATTGACTACTCGTGGCCGAAGCCGGGGCCGTCGTTCGCCGACTGGAACCATGACCTGTGGGCCGGCACCGGCCGCATCGCCTGGATCCCCGAGTTCGAGGACTACCTGGTCTGGGTCATGAACGAATACATCTCGCGCGGGCTGATCGAGGGCGTCTACATTGACGATGCGTCGCTGGGCCGCACCTACTCGCTGGCCAGCACCGCCTACCCCGTGGACTGGAACGAACGGAAGCGTCGCATGGGCTTCAGCACCATGGGGTTCCGGCGGTTCTGCCAACGGGTATGGAAGCTCTTCGAGGCGAACGGCATGACGCCGCACATCCTGCCCCACATGACGTACTGCTTCGAGCTGCCCGCGTTCTCGTTCTGCACCGCCATCGTCAACGGCGAAGCCCGCATGATCAACCTCGGCGCCAGGCATGACACCATGGACGCCTGGAGCCGCGACGAACTGCGCATCATGGGCAACGGCCCCAAGTGGGGGCTGGCGACGTTCTGGAAGCCCACGGTCGAGGTCAATGGCATCATCCCCAAGCCCATGGAAGCCTGGCACTACTGGCAGTGCCGCACCCTCCACGCCAACGTCATGCAGGCCGACATGTGGTACCTGTGGCACTACCCCACCGCCAACGTCATCCTGCCCGACCTGCTCGACTTCGACTTCAGCGACCCCGCCCCGTCTTTCATCCCATACTGGAGGAACCGCAACCTCCTGACCGCCGAGGCGGCCGCGGGCGCCGATGTGGCCGCGGGCATCTTCCGCAAGCCGGACCGCGCCCTGATCATGGTCAGCAACTTCGCGCGTGAGGATCAGGCGGTCACACTGGCGCTAAACACCGCCGAGCTCTTCGGCCGCGAGGGGACGGTGGCCTGGCGCGACGCCGACCGCTCGCTCGACCCGCCCGAGAACCTGGTGGCCAGCGACGCCGAGATCGCCCAGGCGGCCAAGGCTGCGGCCCACGCCAGCGAACTCGGCGACGGCGAGGCGGCGGAACCGCTTGACGAGGCGGCGCTGCTCGACGTGCTGAGCGGGGTGACGCCGCGCGAGAAGGAACAGGCGCGGCTGGCCATCCGGCCCGACGGCAACCGCGTCTCCCTGGTGGTCCGGAAGCGCGACTACCGTCTGCTCGAAGTGCGCCTCCAACCGTAGGGAGGGCGACGTGAACGAGAACTGGCTTCTCCATGTCGAGCGGTCGTTCGAGGCACCGCCGTGGCCGTGGCCGGAGACCGACTGGGAGGAGGTGACCGGCGACCAGGCGGCCGACCTTCCCGGCGCCGTTGCGGACTTCGCAAGATATTCGCCTTCAGATGGTTGTGTCGACATGGCGCACGTCCCCACCGACCTTCCGCAGGAGCGGCCGCTGTGCCGCACTCGTTTGGCGGTCTACCACGACGCGGCGTCGCTCTACGTCTTCATTGCGGCCGAACGGCCCGCCGAGCCGATCCCCGAGCTTGCGGACCTCGCACGCGAGGACTTTTCGCTGGTGATTCCCCTTGGCAGCGTGGCGCGGGGGCTGTACTTCGGGCTGAACGAGAAGGGCGAGGCCATCGGGTGCGTGCAAATCTGGGACCCGGACGTGCAGCCGCCGGACGATTCGCCGCCGTGGCCGTTCAGCCTTCTGCGCACACCGCCGGGAACCGGGCCGTCGGCGTCGGCGGCGGGGATCCTGCGCGAGGGGTATGCGGCGCGGGTGATCGTGACCCCGGCGGGGCCGGTCGGCGGCTTCCGCGTCGCCCGCGACTTGGTGGCCTCGGGATTCTGCGAGGGCGCGCTCCGCCTGACGGCTGGGCGCCGTTGCTATCGGACCTCGGAGCTGGTCTCCTGGGGGTCGCCCGTCATCTGGAGTCCGCGCCCCGACCGCATGGGAACGGTTCGCCTGGTCGAACGCCCGCAGGCGCCTCTGCTGCCCCGCCTCAGCCGTCTCGCGATGGTGTATGATCCCGCCACGGAGGAGGCCGATTTCGAGGGGCATTGGCGCGGGCCGGTCAGCGGCCCCGGGCTGGATGCCATCGCGCACAGCCGTCACTACGCGCCGTACATGCGACGCGTCACCTTCGCCCTCAACGGACTCGAACAGACCGTTGACCTCGCGGAGCAGACTCGCTGTCATTTCCGCGTGCCCGACGGCTGGAACCGGCTCGAAGTGCTGACCGCGACCGGCGAGCCGCTTGCCCTGTCGTTCCAGAAGCTGACCGGGAACCGCATCCTGCCGAGCCGCGCGGCGTCCTGCGCGCCGCCGTCGAAATCCGAGTTGGCCGCCGCCTTCCGGGCCTGGCACGAGCGCCACGACAAGACCTGCCTGGGCAACGGCGTCTGGGGAGAGCGGGCCGCGCCGCGGCACTGCCTCTGTCACAACGGCGTCTTCCATGCCGACCCCTACTGCATGGCGATGGCGGCCTGGGGCCGCGACCCCGCGTGGGAGGCGCGCGTCCGCGAGACTGCCCAACGCATGCTGGCGGCGCAGAAGCCCGACGGTTGGTTTCCCTGCCACTGTTCGGGCGACCCGCGCGGCGGCGAACCCGAACTGGGTGACGGCGGCGCCTTCACCAACGGCAGCGTGGGCGAATTCATGGCCGTGGCCGGCCAGCTTCTCGGCGAAGCCTCGTTCATCAGCTCGGCGCAACGGGCGGCCGACTACGGCTGGTACCGCTGGGAGGACAACCAGAACTACGCCGCCTTCGCCCTCTGGCACCTGGCCGCCCTGCAGACCGTGGATCCGCGCGACGAGTGGCTGCGCAAGGGGCTGTACTACGCGCGCCATTTCGTCACTCGCGACATCGGCCCCAGCGGCGCCCAGGACGGACACAACTACTTCACCGGCTACGGCGACATCACCCTCAAGGGAATGGCCGTGCTCCTCGGCGTCCTGCCGCCCGAGCACCCGTACCGCTGTGAACTGCGCGAGAGGACGCTCCGCTTTGCCAACCAAGTCGTCGCGCGCCAGCAGGAGAGCGGCCTGTTCGCCGGCCGCAACCGCAAGTACCTTGGCTATCACCACCTCGTGCCGGGGCTCTTCCATGTCGCACGGGCCTGCCCGGATCAGGCCGCCGCCCTGGCCCCGGCCCTGGCGGCCATGGCACGGGCCGCCTGTGCGAAAACCGATGCCGACCCGGGCACCGGCCTGACCCTGGCGCTGGCCGCCGCGGCCGGGCTATCCGCATGAGGCATCGAGGAAGGCCAGGTAGTTCGCGATGAGCGAGCCGGGCGGGGCCGGATCGAAGGGGCCGGCGGTGGGAGAGAGGATGAGGCGGCGACCGGCCGCTTCCCGGATCACGTCATGGACCGCCGCGCGCATCTGCGGCGGGGTGAGGCGGCGGAACTCGTCATACTGGATGTTGCCGATCAGGGTGATCCGGTTTTGGGTGAGGGTGAAGGCTTCATCAAGCGTGCAGTTGCCGACGGGCGGCGCCTCGATCGTGTGCAGGCCGTCGGGCGCCATGTCGAGGAAGTCGGGCAGGATCTCCCGGATCTGGCCGTGGTAGTGCTGGATGACCTTGGCGCCGTACTGATGGATCAGCGCGGTGAGTTCCCTGGCGTACGGCACGATCCAGCGCCGGAACGTGGCCCGGCTGACCAGCGGCGGCGAGGCCATTTCGCTGCCGACCAGGAAGTAGACGTCGGCCAGCCCATGTTCCAGACACCACTTGTAGACCATCCGCTTCTGGGCCATCAGGCGGTCGAGAAAACTGACGACCGTGGCATCATGGGTGAGTGACCACACCGCGTAGTCTTCCAGCCGACTGGCGCCGTAAAGGGGGCCGATGGGTTCGCCGAGATCGAGCATCATGGCGCCGCAGGACGCGGGGAACTCGGCCTTTTCGCGCAGGTACGCGGGCAGCTGCGCGTCGAGCTCCTCGGTGAGGCGTCGCTCGTCCAGTTCGAGCGGCAGGGCGCACCAGGCTTCGAGGGCCTCGTCACTGTCCAGGAGCCGTTTGACGCCGCGGGGGCCGGCTACCTGCACCAGCCGCACCCCCCGCCATGACACGGTCAGGGTCTCCGTGGCTGACGGACCGGTTCCCGAGCGCTGCACCTGTGACACGACTTCCGGGGTGTGCAGGGGGACGCGGAAGTGGCGGCGGTCGAGCGTGATGGCGCGGCCGAGCGCCGCCTCGTGAACCCGGCGGTAGGCGGGATGGCGACGCACGTCCACGTAGTATCCAGTCGCATGATAGGGGAAGAGCAGCCACGCCGGCGGCGGGCCGCCGGTCTCGCCGGCCAGGGCCGCGAAGAGTCTCTCACGGGGGGTGGGCATGGGGTGGGGCGCAATTCGTGGGTCGTAGGTCGTGGGTCGTAGGTCGTGGAGCCGGCGGACTCCGCCGGTGAGGCCGGGAACCGGTGATCGGTGACCGGTGATCGGTGACCGGTGATCGGTGACCGGTGATGCGGGGAACGAAGGCATGAACGCACCGCAGGCCGTCGATACCTGCCCCGCTCACGCGTAATCGCGCGGCGCCGGCTCGTGGACGTGCTCGGTCAGGCGCGTGATCAGGTTGTCTGGCTTGATCCCCTCGGAATCCGCGGTGAAGTTGGTGAAGATGCGGTGCCGCATGACGGGCAGGGCGAGCGCCCGTACATCGGCGCAGCTGACGTTGACCCGCCCGTGCATCACGGCCTTCGCCTTGGCGCCCAGAATCAGGAACTGCGCCGCCCGCGGGCCCGCCCCGCAGGAGACGTGCTCGCGGATAAAGTCCGGTGCCGTCCCATCCTCGGGCCGCGTCGCCCGCACCAGGGCGGTTGCATACTTGATGACGTGGGGGCTGACCGGGAGGTCGCGGACCGCGGCCTGCAACGCCAGCAGGTCGGCGGCGGCGAGCACCGGGTGCACTTCGTCCGACTGCCGGCTGGTCGTCTGCTGGACGATCGTCTCCTCCTCCTCCTGGCTGGGGTAGCCGACGATGACGTTGAACATGAAGCGGTCGAGCTGCGCCTCGGGCAGGGGATAGGTTCCCTCCTGTTCGAGCGGGTTCTGCGTGGCCAGCACGAAGAACGGTTCGGGCAGGGGGAAGCGGCTGTTCGAGATGGTGACCTGGCGCTCCTGCATACTCTCCAGCAGTGACGACTGCGTCTTGGGCGGCGTGCGGTTGATTTCGTCGGCCAGCAGCATGTTCGTGAAGACCGGGCCCTTGATGAAACGGAAGTGCTTCTCGCCGCCCGACTCCCCGGTCTCCAGCACGTCGGTGCCGAGGATGTCGGACGGCATCAGGTCGGGGGTGAACTGGATGCGCTTGAAGGTCAGCTTGAGGATCCGGGCCAGGGTGCTGACCATCAGGGTCTTGGCCAGGCCGGGCAGGCCGATCATCAGGCAGTGTCCGTTGGCGGCGATGGCGATGAGGATCTGTTCAAGCACGTCGCGCTGGCCGACGATGACCTTGCCGAACTCGGCCTCGATCAGCGGGTAGACGCTGGCCATGTCCTCGATGCGGGCGGGCTCGACGCCGCCCGCCGCCACGGCGGGTGAAGGTTGCCCGGCGGCCTCGGCGGACGTCGCTGCGGGCAGGCCGCTGCCGCGCTCCCGGGTGGCCCCGGCGGGCGGGTGCGCAACGGCGGGCGTGGCGGCGCGGACCGGCGGTTGGAGGGGCACGTCCACGGGCGGGGTCCTGGCGCCGGCCACGGAGAACTCGAAGTGCACATTGCCGAGGCGGAAGGCGACGGTTCCCGAGAGGATGGCGGCCTGCCGGCGCTCGTCGTCCAGCCACAGGCCGTTCTGGCTCTGCAGATCTTCGATGTGCCACTGCCCCTGGATCAGTTCGATGGCGGCGTGCTGCCGGGAGATGCTGCCCTCGAAGAGCTGCACCTCGCAGCCGTCGCCCCGCCCGATCACAACCCGGCCGCCGCTGAAGTCGTACCGGCGTCCGGCCTGAGGCCCATCGAGAACCTTGAGTGTCGCCATGGAGGGTATGCCCCGAAAGGTGAGGGATGAGGGATGAAAGCTGAGGGATGAGGGGGGACTTGGGCGGGGTCACTGTGGCGCGTCATGCTTGGCGCGCCTCTTGCCGCGTCGGACTATATCACTCCAGTTTGACCGGGCCAACGGCAATCTCCCGCACGCCTACCCGGATGCCGCCCAGCTCGGGCACGAAAACGTGGCGGAACAGCGTCCGGGCAGGCAGTTCCTCCCGGTACAGCTGCTGGGTGACGAGGACCTCCCACGTGCCCGCCGCGTCCAGCGTCGGCCGGACCCAGCACAGATGGATGGCGTGCACGCAGCCGGTCAGCTCGGCGCCGCTCTCGGCGTAGGCCTTGGCCAGGCGCATCTGCTGCACCAGGACGCAGCCCACGCCGTCGGCCATGCCGAAGCGCAGGAAGTCCTTGGTGTCAAAGAACGCTTCCCATCCGCCGACGCGGTCGCCGGCCGCGGCCAGCGACTTGCGGACGGCCTCGAAGGCGTCGGGCGGCGGGGGCGTTGACGACTCTTGCGCCAGTTGCAGCCCCTCGTGCAGCGTCATGTCGGCGGCGCTGATGACGAGAACGTCGTAGAGGTCGGCGGGCAGGTGGGGGAAGAGGGCCGTCCGGCCATCGTCGAGCATCTGCGCCTCGACGGGCTTGAACCGCTCACGCTGCTCCTCGGTGGTGCCGGCGCGCGGCAGGTGGATCTTGCGGTGCCGACGGCCGAAGACGACCACCCGGCGATCCCCCGGCGAGCTGAAGGACAGGCGCAGGCTGCCGGGACAGGACTCGAGTGTCTTCGGATTGGCGTACAGGTACGTGCCCACGGGCACCTGGGCCCCGGCCTCGCCGAGCGTCAGCCCGGCGGCGAGCACGGCGAGCGCCGTCAGGAGAGCCGGCCGCAGGGGGTTGGAACCGCACGCGGGGGCGGGGACTCTGCGGACCTGCACAGCGACCTCGCTCATCGCAGACGCGCCTCCGCCTGTCGGGCCAGGGGGTGGTTGGGGTACTGGGTCACGATCTTGCGGTAGAGGGCGGCGGCCTCTTCGCGCTGGCCCAGGAGGCTGAGGACCTCGGCGTCCTCGAACTCCACGTCGGGCAGGTTGGGGAGCAGCTCGTTGGCCTGGGCGGCGGCGGCGAGGACACGGTGGGCGGCGGCGTGCCAACCCAGGCGGCGGAAGAGGCGTGCCCGCGCGAGAGGCCAGTTGCCGTTGGCGGCGTCCGCCTCGCCGACCGCCCGCCAGTCCCAGAGGGCGGCGCGGGCTTCGGAGAGAAACCCGTCGGCGAGCAGGTTCCGGCAACTCTCCCGCAATGCGTTGGCGCGCACCGCATGATCGCGTGCGGCGGGGCTGGCGGCCGCGGCCGGGGGGGCGG
>MVZH01000030.1 GCA_002068325.1 Lentisphaerae bacterium ADurb.BinA184
CGGCATCACACCGGCGGAGCCCGCCGGCGTCACGACCCGCGACTCATGGGTGCCTCGTGCCCTCGTGCTTTCGTGCTTCGTTGCCGGAATCACCGGCGGAGACCGTGCGCTCCGTGCCCCACGCCCCGTGCTCCGCGCTCCGTGCTCCGCGCTCCGTGCTCCGTGCTCCGCGCTCCACGGCCCACGATCAGCGCGCCGGGACGTCGGCGGTGAAGCCCAGCATGGGGCGGTAGCCGCAGATGTCGAAGGGGATCACGGTCGGCGGGCAGGCGGTCGGCGCGCCGGTGACGGTGGCCTGGCCGCGCAACGCCCGCTCCAGCTCGATGCGGAAGGTGTTGCCCCGGATGATCGCCCACGACTTCACCGGCACGGCGCCTCCCTCGTCGCGCACGGCGAACGGGAAGTGCTCGGGGATGCGATCCTCGAAGTGCAGGCGGGTGTTGATGTTGGCGAAGACCAGGTCAAGCCGGCGCGCGCCCGAACGCCGCACCCGCTCAAGGTCGGGGTGCAGATACTTCACGTGGCGTCCGTGCACGGCGCCGAGGGCGACCGCGGCGCAGCGGTCGCCGATCGTGAGGTTGCCGTTGGAGTCGTTGTGGATGCCGTCGGACAGCCCGAGGTCGAGGGCGGAGATGACGTAGACGCCGGGGATCTCGCGCGGAATCTGCCGCTGCAGCTCACGGATGAACTCCCAGCCGGGGTGCGTCGGCGTGGTGTAGGGTTCGCCGACGTAGCGGTTCAGCTGCACCGTGATCACCGGCAGGCGCGGATCGCGGAAGACTTTCCGCCAGTCGTTGACCAGCTTGGTGAAGCGTTCGCGGTAGAGGACGCGGGCCTCGGGGCCGGTGTCGGATTCGCCCTGGTACCAGACCACGCCGCGCACGCGGTTGCCGCAGCCGTCGCCGGTGTAGGCCAGCATGTTCTCGAACAGCCGTCCGTCCACCCCGCGGGTCCAGGCCGCCAGCGGCGAGCCGCCCAGCGAGGCCGGCACCAGCCCGATCGGGTGGCCGAGCTCGCGCCTGAGCTTGCGCGCGAACGCCAGCCACGGCGAATGCGAACCGTTGGCGCCCTCGCGGTTGGCGACGTACTGCGAACCGCTCGAGTCGGAGAGCGGATGGGCGGCCAGCTTCCAGCTTCCGTCGGCATGAAACATGTGGAGGCCCAGCTCGGGGCCGTCGGCGGCCGGGGTCTTGCCGTAGCCGGCGGCGTTGCTCTGGCCGGTGATGACCCAGATGTCGCCGACGCCGATGTGGTGGATCATGTCGCCGCGCGTGATCCACTCGACGACGCTGCCGTCCAGCTGCAGTCCGGTCTCGATGCGGTAGAGGCCACCGCGCGGCACGTTGCGCAGGGTCAGCGACCAGGTGCCGTCGGGGCGCGTCTCGGCCTGGGTCCAAGAGTGTTCAAGGGAGACTTCGTCGTAGCGGTCCTCGTGGATCAGCCGCACTAGCACCTGCGCGGTCGTGTGCTTGGCCGCGGTCAGCCAGCGTCCGGCCAGCGCGATCGCGGCGACGCCGCGGGCGTCCTGTTGGAAGATCTGCCAGTCCTGGGCGCCGCTCTCGATGATGACGCCGTTTTCACACACCGACTTGCGGATCATTGGGGGCTCCTGTGAGGAAGGTGGAGGGCGGAATGCGGAACGAGGAACGGAACGAGGAGGGTGGACGGTGGAAGGCGGACGGTGGAAGGCGAGGGATGAGGGATGAAGGATGAAAGCTGAAGGGCGTGAGCCCGGAACCTGGGCGCGGTCACTGTGGCGCGTCATTCTTGGCGCGAAAGGTGAGGGATGAAGGCTGAGGGGGCAAGGTTGAAGGTGGACGGCGGACGGTGGTAGGCGGACGGTGGTAGGCGGACATGGCCCCGATGTACCCCGGGGACTGCCTCGGCAACCATGCGAGACGCGCTCCGGAGCGGCAGGCGGCCGTGCGGGCGGCCAGGCACCTCACTTGGCGCCGGCGGCCTGCAGAAAACTGCGGAGGGCGCACAGCCCGCCCATGACATGGGGCAGCTGGCCCGACGCCTTGCGGCCGGGCATCTCCGCCATGGCCGCGGTCACCAGTTTGGCGGCCTGCGCGCCGGCCTCCTTCTCCTTGCCCTTCTTGGCATCGCGTAGCAGGGCGAGGACTCCGGCCAGCGCCCGTATCTGCGCGGCTTCGCCGAGGAGGGCCTTGAACTCGTCGGGCAATGGCAGCGCGCCCTCCTCGGTTGAGATCAGCGGCCGCAGCAGCTCGATCACCTTCGAGGCGGACTCCGAGATGACTGTCAGGCGCGGGTGCTTGGCATCGTCCTTGCCCTTGGCGAGCTCGGCGAGGGCGTCCTTCAGCCAAGTGTCCACCCCGGCCGAGTCCTTGGGCAGGGGCCGGCCGAGGGCCACCGGCAGCTTGGCGGCGGCGGCAAGGAACTGCTCGCGTGCGGCGTCCAGTTGCGGCTGGATGCCGGCGTAGCGGGCGCTGCGGCGCTGCACGGGCAGAGGCCCGGTCTTCCCGAACCCCGTCGGATTCCAGGCGACGGCGGCCAGGGTGCGGTCGAGCGACACCCAGCCGGCGTCCGGGACGGTGGCGGTGACCACCCCCTGGACGTGCGCGGAGGCGGCCAGCGGCACGGCGGCGGCCACCGCTTTGAGCAACGCCGGGTACTCGGCCCAGTTGGGGGCCTCGGTCACCGGCAGGACCCAGTTGCGCATCCCCGCCTTGGCCGTCTTGGCCAGCACCGCCGCAAACTTGGCCGGGTCGGACGGGGGGACTGCCCAGCGGATGACGAGGCGGTCGGCGGCCTTCTTGAGGGCGTCGAACGCGCGCTCACTAGGCTTCCCGGCCGCGTCAAGGATCATCTCGCCGGGGATCACCAGGCTGTGCACACCCTTCGTGGCCAGCATGCCCGCCAGCCAGGCGACGTAGGCGGCGCCGGCCTCGCGCGGCGGCTGCGCCCGGCAGGCCTTGCACGAGCAGGCGGACGCCGCGCCGGTGAACGCCTCACCCCGCAGGCCAAGGAAGGCCAGCCCCTGCGGGAAGTAGAGGCCGACAAACTCGCTGTACAACTTCTCGATGCACTCCCGCGCGGCCGCGCTCGAGAGGCAGATCGCGCCGTTGCCGCCGGCCGCCGCCAGCACGGGGAAGGCCTTCGTCAGCACCGCCGAGGGACCGGCGAAATCCAGCACCGGGACGACGCCCACTCCGCGCTCCTGGCCATAGCTGACCACCTGCCCGAGGAAGCCCTCGGCCTGCATCACCGGCGGCAGGGTGTCGGTGCCCGGCTGGGGCTCGGCCAGCTTGCTCCACGTCAGCGCGTTCTCCGTCTTGAAGTCGGGTGCCGAGGGGAAGGGGACCATCAGGAACTCGGGTTGCGGCGGCTGGCCTGCCCCGCCCGGGCCGAACAAATCGAGCATCAGGGTGTTCACCTTCGCCGTGGCCAGGCGGTCCACCAGAACCGACCACTCATCCAGGCGCATGCGGGCGCACGTCCACCCGGCGGCCACCGAGACCCCGCGGCAACGGCAGGTCGGCCAGTCGCGGATACGGCAGTTGGGTACGATCCGGTCGGTGCCGTGCAAGGCGAAGATGTCGGCGAAGGTCTGCGTCCCCCAGATGGCCCCCAGCTGCGTCGGGGCGCGCACCGTGACCACATTGTCGGCCACCGTCATCTCGTAGAACTCGCCGCGCGCGGCCTCGGGGATCGCTGCCAGGTCGAAGCGGCCCGGCTCGACCACCTCGACGTTGATGACGAAGCGCTTCTTGTTGGCGACCACGCGCACCCCGGCCTCGGTGAAGATGCTGCGCATGGTCTTGCGCATGAAGGGGACCACGTTCAGCGTGGACAGCCGCACGTCCGCCGACAGCTCCGTCGTGCCGGGGGTGGTCTCGATCGACTGCGGCCGCGGCCACACCGCCGGCAGTTCGGGACGCGATTTCTGCGACATGGTAGGTATGTCTCCTGCCGGCTCCCGCCGACGGCCGCGCCCCGTCCCTCGACCGGACCCATCGGGAGGCGGACCGCGCGGGTGAACAAAGCCACAGTTGTAACATACCGCCGTCCCGCCAGATATCCAGTCGCGAGGGCAGGGCGGAGCGGAACACGGAACGCGGAAGGCCGAATGCGGAATGCGGAGGGCGCAGGGCGGAGGGCGAAGGTGGAGGGAGGAGGTTCCGGCGTGACGGGCTTGCCGCCGCCTCAGCCGCTGGCCAGGCCGGCCAGGCGGATCAGGCGGAGGGGCTTGCAGAACCCTGGCATGAGTGGCCGGGACAGAGCCCGGCCCTCCATCGGCACCGACACGGACTGTTGTCTGCCGGGCTGGAGGGACGACCTCCGTGTCGTCCGGGTTCCGCCTCGGCAGACCGGGTCTTCGGGTATGACCCGGCGGACACGGAGGTCCGCCCTCCATCGCACGAGGCCGTTCTCGTCCGCGGGGGGGGCTGCAAGCGCCTTGGCGGACTTGGAGGACACCGCTGGGCCGTGGGGGCGACACGGCCCCAGCCGGCGGCAAGGTTCACGGCGCGGCCGGGAGCCAGGTTAAGGCTGTGCGCCGCCGGCGGCCATCTCGTCGCCCATCACCGAGGCCTCGATCAGGATCTGCGACGCCGCCTGGCCGAGGGTCTGGCGCGGCCAGCGCCGTCCCTCGAAGAAGCGGGCCTCGACGGCGGGTTCGCGCAGCATCATCGCCACCGCCTCGATGCCGGCCTTGCCCCCGGTCTCCGCGTGCTGGATGGTCCCATTGCCCAGGTAGAGATCCCCGGTGCGTCCGTCGGGGAACGCCAGGGCCAGGTGGCCGCGACGCGACGTCATGCACAGGAACTGCAGCGCGTTGCTCAGCTCGTCGCCCTTCAACTGCAGGTACATGGCTTCCGTGACCGTGTCCGGCTCAACTTCTTCCGCCGGTTCGGGCTGGGCCTGGAACTCCAGCAGCGCCTCCTGAGTCGCCGTGCTGAGCTTCCCGCCGAACTGCTCCATCAGTTTGCGCGCCCTGTCCTGGCGCTGCCGCCGGCGGTGCTCGGCGATCGCCTGCTGACCGGTGCGGTAGTAGCCGTAGACCTTGAGCACCAGGTACCCCAGCAAGGCCAGGTCCAGGGCGAGGACACCCAGGACGACGAGCGTGAGGTCCATGCGCCGGGAGACGGCCAGCAGGTAGACGCAGACCAGGACTACCGCGCAGGAGACATTCAGCAGCCCGGTGATCAGCCACACGCGCCGCTTCAGCACCGCATGGATCTTGGCCTTCTCCTGCGCCAGCTGGGCGCGGCGGGCCCTCATCTCCGGGCTCATCGCGGCGGACACCGCAGCCGGCTGTCCGGCCCGTCCCGGGGCGAGGCGGACCGTCTTGCCCGCGGTCGAGGTGCCGGGCGCCGGACTGCCGGACTCGGGTGCCGTGCCGGCATCCCGCGCGGGGGAGGGCTCCGTCGCCGCGCCGCCTTGGGCGGGGATCACGGGCGCGGGGGTGTCGGCGGCCGCGACCGGCTCGACAGGTTTGGACTCCTCGTTCACGATGGCTCCTTCTCTGATCCCGCCCCACCAGCCGCGGGACGGGCCTCACGCCGTTGGCACCCATGCCTCCGCCGGACGCACGCCGGTCAGCAACCGGCGGCGTTCCTGCGTGGACGCCTTCACAGTCGCTTGAGCCGTTGCCCGCCGGGGGTGTCCTCGATCAGCCAGCCGTCGAGCCGGAGGGCCTCGCGGATGGCGTCGGCCCGTTTGAAGTCCCGGGCCTTGCGGGCTTCCTGGCGTTCACGGGCGCGGGCGGCGACCCCGGGCGGCACGTCGTCCTGGCGTCCGGGTTCGATGACGCCCAGCACCCGGTCGATCCGCGCGAGCGCGGCGAGGGCCGCCGTGGCCCCCTCGCCGACCAGGCCGCCGGCGTCGAGCAGGCGGTTGGCGTCACGGACGAAATTGAACAGGGCGCCCAGCGCCTCCGAGATGTTCAGGTCATCGTCGAGGCCGGCGCGGAAGCCGCTCTCGGCGTCCGCGATCAGCCCGGCGACGGCGGCGTCCGAGGGGCCGGAACGCGCCTGCGCCTCCCGCAGCCGCACCACAAAGTCGTCGAGCCGTTGCAGCGCGGCCTTGGCGTCCCGGCAGGCCTGGAAGGAGAAGTTCAGCGGTTGCCGGTAGTGCGTGCCGAGCAGCACCCAGCGGATTTCGCGGCCGTTGCCGCCCCGTCCGATCAGGTCGCGCAGGGTGTAGAAGTTGCCCGCCGACTTGGCCATCTTCTCCCCGTCCACCATCAGGTGCGCGCAATGCAGCCAGTAGTTGACGAAGCGGCAGCCGTTGGCGGCCTCGCTCTGGGCGATCTCGTTCTCGTGGTGGGGGAACATGTTGTCAATGCCGCCGGTGTGGATGTCGAACGTCCGGCCCAGGTAGCGCATGCTCATCGCCGAGCACTCAATGTGCCAGCCCGGGCGGCCCCGGCCCCACGGGCTGTCCCAGAACACCGCGCCGTCCTCCTCGCTGTACGCCTTCCACAGCGCGAAGTCGGCTGCCGCATCCTTGACGTACTCGTCGCTGCGCACCCGCTCGGTCGGCCGCATCTGCTCGCGCCTCAGGTTCACCAGCTGGCCGTAGCGCGGGAAACGGGCGATGGAGAAGTACACCGAGCCGTCGTCGGCGACGTTGGCGAACCCCTTGTCAATGAGCGTGCGGACGAGGGCGATCATCTCGGGGATGTGGTCGGTGGCCGCCGGGTAGTGCTCCGCCGGCTCGATGGCGAGCGTGCGCAGGTCCTCGAAAAATGCCTCCTTGTAGGTGCGGGTGTAGTCGGCCAGGGGCACTCCGGCCTGCCGCGCGCCGCGGATGGTCTTGTCGTCCACGTCGGTCAGGTTCATCACCTGGATTACCCGCAGGCCGGCGTATTCGAGCGTGCGCCGCAGCAGGTCCTCGAACAGGTAGGCGCGGAAGTTGCCGATGTGGGCGAAGTTGTAGACCGTGGGGCCACAGGTGTACAGCCTGGCCTCGCCGGCGGTCAGCGGCACGAAGTCCTCGACCCGGCGGGTCAGCGAATTGAAGAAGCGCAGCGCCATGGCGTCGGGTTTCCTGGTCGGGCCGGCGGCCGGTCTGTCGGCCTCATGCCCGTAGGGCGCTAGTATAGCGGTTGACCGGGGCCATGCCAAGGGGGCGCGGGTGCCTTGCGCACCGCTGGCCAAGCGTCTCCCGCGGCAATACTGTACCGCCGGCGCAGGGCGGGATGCGGCAACGCCGTCGGGGGCGGTGTCCCGGCCGGGTGGCCGTCCATGCAGGGAGAAGGCGAGGTCTGGTGGATGAATCCGATCCGGCTGATCTGCACCGACTTCGACGGCACGTTCGTCGGAGACCAGCCCCGGCCGCAGAGGCTTATGGAGTTCCGTGACCTCCTCCGTCCCCTCGCCCGGCAGTGCGGCACACGATGGGCCATCGTCACCGGGCGGCGGCTCGGCGACCTCCGGCCCGCCCTCGCCGAGCTGGCCGGCTTCGCCCTCGCCCCGGACTACCTGATTGTCGAAGACGCCCTCATCTACCGCAACGGGCGCCACGGCCCCCACCTCGCCTTCGCCTGGTGGAACCTCGGCGTCCGCCGCCGCCGCGCCGGCCTCCTGCACCGCAACATGCACGAAGTGGTCCGCTGGCGCGACGGCCTGCTCACCCGCTTCCCCGCCGCCCGCGACCGTTCCCGCCAGGTCGTTGACCTGTGGGTCGAGTTCGCCGACGACGACCAGGCCACCCGCGCCGAAATCCTCCTGCGCGACTGGAGCTACTCCCCCCGAGGCCACCGTTTCTTCGTCTTCCGCTGGGGCAACGAGGTGTTCCTGGCGCCGGCCGCCGGCACCAAGGGCGAGGCCGTCACCCGGCTCCGGCAGGCGCTCCGCCTCCTGCCCCACGCCGTGTTCGCCATCGGCGACGGCCCCAATGACCTGACCATGCTGGACGGGCGCGCCGCCGGCCTGCCCGCCTGTGTCGGCAACGCCATCGAACACGTCAAGGAGACCGTCCGGCGCAACCGCGGCTACGTGGCCGCCGGGGAGGATCTGGCCGGCGTCGTCGAAGCCCTCCGGCACTGGGCGGCCGCCCCGCCGACCGCCGGGGTGCCCGGCTGACGGCAGAGACGACGGTCGGATCGCCGCCGGCCACACCGCGCCGAGCCGTGCGGCGCAGGCCGGTGGCGTCCGGGTCGCACCCGACAGGCCCGGCCTTCCGATAGGACCCGGCGGACACGGAGGTCCGCCCTCCATGTGGGCCCATTGTACCCCACTGGGCAACCGAGTACCCGGAGATCACCGCCCGGACTTGAGGCCTCGGCGCAGGGGTGTATATTGGGCGCATCCCCGTCCAGGACGCCGGTACACAGGTTTGCAGCCATGCCTGACCAGCTGACCTTCAATTTCGGCACCGCCCCGGACGCCATGCGCACGCCGCCCCCGCCCCTGCCGGCGCCAGCCCCCGAGTCCGACCCCCGCCCCGACGCCGCGCCGCGCCAGTTCCTCCTGCAGCGCGCCGTGCTCCGCTGGCTGGCCGCACAGACCCCTGCGCCCACCGCGGTCGCCCTCGATGTCCCCACCCGGACCGCCCGCTTCAAGGCCGACGTCGCCGCCTTCTGGAGCAGCCTCCGGCGCAACCGGCGCGAGGAGGGGCCCAGCCGGCTTCTGGTGCCGACGCGCACCCTGGTGATCGAGTGTTACGTCGAACGCGAGGACTGCTGGCCGGACTGCGTCCGCACCGCCGAGATCATGCCCCGGCTGCAGGCCTACAAAGCCCGGCGCGCCGAGCTCCAGGCTGCCGTGCGGGCCACCGAACCGGAGTTGCGCGACCCCACCACGCTCTTCGAGGAATACGCCGCCTGGCATTATGACCGCAGCCGCAACCCCGAGTACCAGGCCACGGTGCGCACCATCGAACTGCTTGAACGGGCGCTGGTCGAAGGCACGCGTTTCGAGCAGGTGCGCAGCGCCGAGGTCGCCGACCAGCTGCTGCTCGCCGTGCCGGCCGGCCTGATGGCGGCCGACGAGGTCGCCAACGGCTGGGGGCTGCTCTGGGTACATCCCGACCTCACGGTCACCGTGGAGAAGGCGGCTGACACGCGCGACTGCCGCGAGCCCAACCGCGTCCACTTCGTCCAGAACATCGCCGCGGCCGCGATGCGCGCCGTCCTCGCCACCAGCGGGGTGCGGCGGGAGGCGCAGTCGAAGCGGGTCGCCCGCCGCGCCTCCGGCGCAAGCCCGAGTTCCCGACGTTGCCCCCGTCCCCGCCCTCCGCGGGGCCGGTGCGGCCGGCCTGAGGCCAATACTCGTGACTTGAGGCGGGAGATGACGGCAAAGACTATGGAGGCGTTTGCAGAACTCCCGCGGACGACACCGGCCTCGTGCGATGGAGGGCGGACCTCCGTGTCCGCCAAGTCGTGTCAGAGAATCCGCTTCATGGGGTTTGACCCGGACGGCACAGAGGCCGTCCCTCCAGCCCGGCAGACAGCAGTGCTTCTCGAGGCCGATGGCGGCCCGTGCTCCGTCCCGGCTACTCAGGCCGGGGTTCTGCAAGCGGCTCTATGGTAAAGGCATAGGACTTCCCCATCGTCCTTGCCATCGTCTTCACCCTTGTCTCTCCAGAGTGACGAGTCTTGGGCCTGAGGCAGTCAGTCGCCTATGGGGCCGGGGCGGCCGGCGGGGGGGAGGCGGCGGCCGGCTGAGGGGGTGGAGCCGACCGCCACGTGGAGGGGGAGGGCGCGGGCGCCCTTTATGGGATGGCGCCCTGAACGGTCTTGACCGGGGGGCGGCGGAAGGGCTGGTTGAGCTTGAACAGCTCGATCTTCTCCTCGATGTCCTTAGTGGCCGCCGTGTCGTTGGCCGCCTGCGCCAGGTCAAGCGATTTGCGCGCCGCCGCCAGGGCATCGCGGTAGTGCCCGGCCTCGGCGTAGGCGCAGGCCAGGGTGAGCTGGGTCGCGTGGCTCTTGCGGCCGTCGAGGAGGCAGGCGCGCTCGGCCAGTTTGATCGCTTGGGTGCCGTTGCGGAAACGCTCCTCGGGGTGGGTGGCCAGCAGCGACGCCATGGCATCGAGCGCATCAACGAAGTCGGACCGCACGACCAGGGCGGCGGCGTAGAACTCGGCCGCCTTGGTGGCACTGCCGGCCCGTTCCATGGCCAGCCCTGTGCTCAGGTAGGCCTCGGCCATGTCCGGCTGCAGCCGGATCGCCTCGCCGAAGCTCTTCACCGCGGACTCGTAGTCCTTGCGGGCCAGCAGCAGCTCTCCGATCAGATAGTGGGGGCCGCTCAGGCGCGGGTTGAGCTTGCGGGCGGCGTTTAGATGGGTGAGGGCAAGGTCGGCGTCGTTGCGCTGGAAATGGGTGTAGCCCAGCACGTAGTTGGCGAGGGCGGACTTGGGTTCCTCCTTGAGGATCGCGCCGGCGCGATCCCGGGCGCGGTCGTAGCTGCCTTCGCGCAGATCGCGGATCGCGGACTGCAGCTCCACCGCGTGGGGGCCGGCCTCCTCGTCGAACACCGACTTGTCATAGGCGAGGATCTCCCGCTTGCCATGGCCCGGCAGGGTGGAGATGTTGAGGAAGTTCGGCAGGCTCTTGGGGCCGCTGCCGGCGTCAACCAGCAACCGCTCCAGCTCGGCCTCCGAGGCCTTGTCGCGCAGGCTCGGGTCGAGGGTGTTGGCGGCTTCGAGGTGGGTCTTCGACGCCATCAGCTCGCCCTTCTTCAGCAGGCTCTGGCCGAGGAGTTTGTGGGCAAGGGCGTCGTTGGGGTTGAGGTCAACGGCCCGCCGCAACGGCAGCTCGGCCCTGGCGACTTCGTCGGCCTGGACCAGCGCCAGCCCCAGGTAGCTGTGCCCGACCCAGATCCGGGGGCAGGTCTCGGTGACGCGCGTCCACAGCGCCACCGGGTCGCGGAGGATCAGCCCCTGGGAGACACTGATGGGCACCAGGGCGACGATCAGGACGATGGCGAAGAGGTTGCTCACAAGCGGCGCGCCCGACCCGGCCTTCTGGAACGCGGCCATCAGCAGCCCCACCACCAGGACGATGATGGCCAGACCGCCGGGGTACTGCCAGTGCCCGGCCGCGACCCCATGCCGGATGACCTCGTACTGCGGCAACGCCACCAAGGGCAGCACAGCCCAGGCCATGAAGACAATCCAGGCGAACAGCAGCGCCTTGCCAATCCTCGTGCGGCGGGTCAGGTGGGCGATGACATAGATGACGGCGACGCCGGCCAGCAGGCCGTACCCGACGCCGATGCGGCCGGCGCCCTCGGGGAAGGTGCGCAAGAGCTGTTGCCCGGCAGGGTAGAGCATGACGCCGAGCATGCGCAGGCAGCTCCACCCGGCCACGCTCAGCTGCCCCACCCATCCCGTCCCGATGCCGACCAAGTCCGGCGGCGGGGTCAGGAAATGCACCAGCACGGCGCCGGCCAGGGTGAGCGCCGAGAGGACGAAGAAGACCGAGCATCGGGCCACATGCCGGCCGCGGAACGAGCTGTGCCCCTGCCGGGTCCACCACATGCAGGCCAGCAGGACGAACGGCAACCCCAGGCCCAGGGCCGGCTTGCTCAGGCAGACCAGGGCGTGCGCCAGTATGGCATACCAGGCCATGTCGTCGTTGCGCTGGTCGCCGACCGGCATGTCGTACTTGAGGTAGAACAGCACGCACAGCAGGGCGAAGAAGGTGCCCAGGATCAGGCCGCGTTCGGCGATCCACCCGACCGGGTAGATGAAGGCTGGGTGGATGGCGAAGACGGCCGCCGCCACCCACGCGGTCGGGCCGGGCAGCCGCAACTTGCGCAAGACCCGCCAGAGGAGGACGGCACTGACGGCGTGCAGGAGCACGTTGAGCAGGTGGTAGCCGGTTCCGCCGGCGCCCCACACCAGGTGCTCCACCCAGAGAATCAGCCAGCTCACCGGCGCGTATTCGCCCTCGGCGCTGGAGACCCACAGGCTCACGATCCCGTTCGGTTCGGTGAGGAAGCTGCCGTCGCCCAGCAGGATGTCGTCCCGCCACAGGCGTCCGGAAACCATCGCGGGGATGTGGGCGAGGATCGCCAAGGCGAGCAGCGGGCCGCTGGCGATGATGAACCGCCGGAAGGCCTGCCACGCGTCCCGCCGGGTCAGCCGGTTTTCGCGGAACCCCTTGAAGCCGAGGATGTTGGCGCCGGCCGCCGGCTCACCCTTGCGGTCGTGTTCGCGGCGCGGGCGCCGGTGCGAGGGCCGTTCGCGCCGCTCGGGTTCCTCGCGTGGCGGGCGGGCCTCCTCGGCGAGTGGCTCCTCGGAGGGTTCGGGGCGGGCCGCCGGGGCTGGCTCGGCCTCCTCGTCGTGGTGCCGGCGATGGCGGTGTGACCCGGAGCCGCCGGCGGGCCGGCGGCGGCGGACGCGGCGTCCGTAGGGGTCGTTTTCGAGGACTTCCCAGTCGTTGCTCTCGCGCCGGGCGGGGCCGGGGGGGGGCGTCGCGTCGGGCCCTTCCGAGGCCTGGCGTGCGTCGGGGGCCGACGGCGTGGCGGGTTCGCCGCCGGGCGCGTCGAGATCGTGCATCCCGTCCTCGAAAGGCCGGCCGCCGTCGTCCGCGGGCCTGTTGTCCTGCTCGTCGGCCATTGGCGCCATCCTTAGCCAGTATTATTCACCGCCAAGTCGCTAAGACGCAAAGGACATTGCTGCTGAACATTTCAGGTGACTGCATGACTTCGCCACCGCAAAGCATCGCCGACCACAAAGCGTGCGTGAAGGACGTTCCAACGCTGCTTGACAAGATGGTTATCCGCACTTGGCGCCTTGGCGTCTTGGCGGTTCACGAATAGGCCAGGTTGGCGGTCAGTCCAGAAAGAGGTTGTCGATCAGGCGCACGTCCCCAAGGAAGGCGGCGGCGGCGACCAGGGCGGGGGCGACGACCGTCTCCCCGCGCCGCAGCGTGCGCCGCGAAACCACCGTAACATAATCAAGGCGGGCGCCGGCCGCGCGCAGCTCCGCCGCGACCACGGCTTCGAGCGCCGCCGCCCGGCGTTCGCCGTTCTCGAAAGCCTCGCGGGCCCGGCAGAGGCCGCGGTAGAGCGCGGGCGCCTGTTGCCGTGCCTCGGCGGAGAGGCGGCGGTTGCGCGAACTCATGGCCAACCCGTCGGCCTCGCGCACCGTCGGCGCCACAATGACGCGCACGGGGTAGTCGAGATCGCGGACCATCCGCTCGATGACCAGCGCCTGCTGCGCGTCCTTCTGCCCGAACACGGCCACGTCCGGCCCGACCGCGTTGAACAGCTTGGCGACCACGGTCGTCACCCCACGGAAATGCCCCGGCCGCGAGGCGCCGCACAGGTCGCGGGACAGCGACTCCTCGTTCACCCAGGTCGAGAAGTCCTCGGCGTACATGGCGGCCGCGGCGGGATGGTAGAGGGCGTCCACGCCGGCCGCCTCGCACAGCCGGCGGTCGCCGTCGCTGTCGCGCGGGTAGGCGGCGAAATCCTCGGCCGGGCCGAACTGGGTGGGGTTGACGAAGAGGCTGACCACCGTGATGTCCGCCTCGGCCCGGGCGATGCGCACCAGCGACAGATGGCCGTCGTGGAGCGCCCCCATGGTGGGGACCAGGGCGATGCGCCGCCCGGCCCGGCGCCAGGCCTGGGCCTGCCCCTGCATGTCGCGGGCGCTCTCGATGAGGGTCATTGGAACGACTGTTCCTCTGAGGGGAAACGGCCGGCCAGGACATCCTCGCGGTAGGCGGCCAGGGCGTCGCGGATGGCTTGGGCCAGTTGCGCGTAGCGGCGGGCGTGGCGGGGCACGAAATCCTCGAACAGGCCGAGGAGGTCGTGGATGACTTGGATCTGGCCGCTGCACTGGGGCCCGGCCCCGATGCCGATGGTGGGGATGGCCAGCTCGCGGGTGATGGCGCCGGCCAGCGCCGTGGGCAGGCCTTCGAGGACCACCGCGAAGGCGCCGGCCTCCTGGACGGCGCGGGCGTCAGCCTTCAGGGCCTCGGCCTCCTCAGCGGTGCGGCCATGGACCCGGTACCCGCCGTCGGCCAGCACGGACTGCGGCTGGATGCCGATGTGTCCAAGAACCGGGATGCCGGCCGCGACCAGCCGGTGGATGGTCGGCGCCACGCGGATGCCGCCTTCAAGTTTGACGCCATCGGCTCCGGCCTCCTGGAGGTAGCGGCCGGCGTTGCGCAGGGCCTCCTCGGCCGAGACCTGGTAGGTGAGGAACGGCATGTCGCCGATCACCAGCGCCGAGCGGGTTCCGCGCACCACCGCGGCCGTGTGGTGCAGCGACTGTTCGAGGGTTACCGGAATCGTGTTGCGGTAGCCGAGCACCGTCATGCCGAGGGAGTCGCCAACCAGGATCAGGGGGATGCCGACGGCGTCCACCAGCCGGGCCGTGATCCAGTCATAGGCCGTCACCGCCACGATCGGCTGGCGCTGCTCGTACAGCCGCCGCAGATCGCGCAACGAAAGCTTGCCCGCGGGCGGGCCGGCGACGCCCGCAGGCTGGCCAGGATGTCGAGTCCGGGACTTCATCGCAACACCTCGCTTGGACACGGGCGGAATGTAGCGCCGCAGGCTGGAAAGCCAAGGCGGATGCGACGGCGGGGGCACTCCTGTGGTGGCATGGCTTGCATCACTCGTTGGCAACGCTATCTTGTATACAGACAGGGCAGGTGAGGGTCGCGCGCCGCGGGGCAGGTGCCTGCGGCCTCGCAGACGCACACACGGGATGACCCGCCGCCTGGACTCACATCAAGGACAAGCCTTGCCTATTGATCCGTTCGGCCGCCCATAGAGTCCCCCAACCGCAGCATCAGCAGGAGGCAGACGATGAAGACGACCCGGCAGTGGCGAGGAGCCGTCGTGACGGCAGGCTTGGCGGCGGCGGTCGTAGGGCTGGTGACGGGGCCGAGGGCGCCCGCGCTGGAGTACATCTGGAATACGACGACCGGAAACTGGACCGAATCGGCAAAGTGGACGCCGAACGGCACACCCGGTGCCACCGATACGGCCTGGCTCGGAAAGACCGGGACAACCGCCCAGGTCGTGACCCTCCTTGCCAACCAGGACGTGATGGGGCTGCGTTTCACCCCTGACAATGCCGGGTCACTGTGTGCCGTCACCGTTGACGGGGCCGGGATGACCCTGAACCTCGGCTCCGCCGGACTGAATGACGCCGGTTCCCGAGGCGGCACGTCCCGCACCATCAACCCCGACATCGTGCTGACCGCGGCCCAGGACTGGCAGAGCGGCGACAACCGTTGCCCGATGTATGTCAACGGCGACGTCTCGGGCGCCTTCACCCTCACGCGCAAGGGCAACGGTAACATCTTCATCGCCCGGCCAAACCCGGACTTCTCGGGGAACGTCATCGGCCAGAACAGTGGTGCCTTTGTCCTCAACGGCGACGGTGCGACGCTGGGCACCGGCGCGTTCACCTTCGCCGGCAGCGGCGTCGGCGCCAGCGCGAAAGCGACGGGGGGCGGCAATGTCGGAGTGTATGCGCTGACCAACGACGTCACGGTGACCGCCAATTCGACGCTGCGCACCGAGGGACTCGTCCGGTACACCGGCAGCTTCGCCGGCGGGGCGGCCTTCAACCTGACTGTCGACCGGGTCCGTGACTACCCCAACTACGGCCTCTTCAGCTTCGACCCGGGGGCCGGCGAGAGCTACACCCCAGGGACGGGCACGACAACACTCTCGAACGCCGGCTACGCGGTCAAGGACGTCGGGGGCGGTGTCCTCACCCTCAACTCCGAGAACCTGAACATCGGCGGCGGCATCCTGGTGCTCGACAACCTTTCGTGGGCCGACCTCATGGCCAACCGCAGCGGGGGCTACAACACGGCTGGCGCCAACACCTGGCAGTTCTCGGGCGGCGGCGGCTTCGCCGCGCGCGGCACCCCGGTCGAGATCACGGCCGGAAACGGGATCGGCACCTCCACCTTCGACAGGAACTTCACCCTGGGGATCACCACCCGCGACGCCGACGGAACCCTGTTCGCCAATCAGCCCGTGACGGTCAATGTCGCCACTGTCCTGACCGCGGTGCGGACGGTCTCCGTGCCCTGCACCGGCGCCGGGGCCACCGACAACCCGTACACCGTCGCGCATGTCCTCAAGGGAACCTGGAGCGGACCGGGCGCCCTCGCAATGGCCCCCGCCAACACCGTCGGACTCGGCACGGGCACCGGCGACTCGACCCTGCCCGAGCTCGTCCTGGCCGGCGCCAATGCGTGGACCGGCGGCATTTCGGCCAGCCTCGGCACCAGTCGCTATCTGAACTCCGGGCCGGGCGGGCTTCTCCAGCAGGGGTTGGGCTTTGTCCGGTTCGACGGCCAGGGCAGCCTGCCCTCGGGCAACGACGGCAGCCTGGCCTACGTCGGCACCATCTGCGGCGGCGGCTCGGATGGCGTCGGGCTGCGCCGCGGCATCCTGTTCACCGGCGGCGACGGCGCCGGCAAGACCTACACCCTCAACCCCGGCTACAAGCTGCTCATCGGCGCCGACCGCAACAACGGCGGCGACACCAGCGCCACCAGCTTCGGCAGCACCGGCGGCCTCGCCGTCCTCCACGGCATGGATGTCTACATGCACTCCTACCCGGGGGCCAGCAGCACGACCGGCGCCGTGGTCCAGAACGGCGAACTCGTCCTCGGCACCGACAGCCAGGCCGTGCGTTTCATCGCAACCCAAGGCGTGGACACCGCCGCCGTGGCCACCGCCACCGCCGTCGTAGACGGCACCAGCATCAGCCGCCTCATTCGAAAGATCGGGCCCGGCACACTCGTCCTCGACAACTTCACCTGCAACAAACTCGACGGCTCGGACAACAAGACCGGCAACAACTGGAACCTGGCCTTCACCGTCGGCAAGGGCAACAACAGCGTCTTCGACGGCGCCATCCGCGAGACCGGCAACGGAGCGTCGAACTCGACGCTGTTCAGCAACAGTCCCCTCACCCTGGTGGGCGGCGTCCTCGAACTGGACGGCGTTGACTGCACCCGCGGCCTGGACAACCATACCGGCGGGATCGATGCGGCCTGGTCGGGTGGCATGGGCTTCGCCGCGCACGGCGGCAACCGCATCGTGAACCTCTTCGGGAATGCCACGCCCTCGCGCCTCGACTGGGGCGGCAGCAACCGGCTCTTTGTCGCGGCCGCGTCCGATACGCCGCTGATCTTCGGCTCGACCACCGCCGATTCGACGGTGGACTTCCGCAACCCGTTCAACCTCAACGTCGGCACCGGTAGCCTCGACCGCTACATCCGGCTGGTGCGGGGCGTCGGCACGGTGCCGGAAGCCGAGATGACCGGCGGCCTTGTCAATACCGGCGCCGGCACCGCCAATCTGATCGTCTCGGGCTACACCGGATTGGGTGCGCCGGCGGCCGGGACCCTGGTGCTCTCGAACAGCGGCAACAACACCTACAACGGCACCACGACCGTGCAGAACGGCGCCACGCTGTTGGTCAACGGCATCCTTTCCTCGAACCCGGCCATGGTCACGGTCGCTGCCACCGCCACCCTCGGCGGCACCGGCACCATCCTGCGCCCGATCACCGTCAACGCCGGCGGCACCCTGGCCCCCGGTGCCAGCCCCGGGATCCTCACGGTCGGCGACGGCCGCGATGTCGTCCTCGAGAGCGGGTCGAACTTCGCCGTCGAGATCGGCGGCAGCACGCCGGGCCTCTATGACCAGCTCAACGTCAGCGGCAGCGCCATGCTTGACGGCAACCTCGTGCTGAGCTTCACCGACGACTTCCAGACCCCCTCGCCGACGGACGTCTTCTACATCCTCACCCGCAGCGGCGGCGACGGCACCTTCGCCGGGCTGGAGGAGGGCGCGCTCGTCCACGTGCCGGGATCGGACTACACCGCCCGCATCACCTACCTGGCAAACTGGATGGGAAGCCAGGAGGCCAGCAGCCTCTCCGGCGGCGATGACGTGGCGCTCTATCTGCCGCCCATCCCGGAACCCGCCACGCTCTCGGTGCTGGCCCTCGGATTGACCGTCCTCGCGCGCCCGCGGCGCTGCCCAACCTCAGGCGTCTGCGCCGGCGGCGCACACCGCCTGCTGTAGTGCCGGGCGCAGGGCTGGCGGATCCGGGCGAGCAACCCCTGGCACCGGCCACATTCCCGGCGTCGCCCGCTTCAGCTCCGGGAGGCTGCCCGGCAGGTGCCCCGTCGGTCGGGCACGTTCCCTGACTGCATGCGGGATCCCACTATGGAGTGCCGCTGGACGCGGAGAGGCGCGAGGGCATGCGCGGGGGAGTGGCGGCAGGCGGTCAGACGGTCACCTGTAGCCTGCAGCGCCCGAAGCCTCCGTCATCCCCTGGCCCCTCGCAGATGAGGCACTCGAAAAAAATCGGCCGGGCGCTTGACATCCCGACAGAGACGGGCTATGTGTCTATGTTAGTCTTGAGAAAGGGATTTCCTGTCCTTTCAGGGGTAAAGGAGTGAGCCTATGGTGCAGGCCTGGCCTCGTGCCAGGCGCGGGAAGGACGGACACGCACGAGTCTGGCGGGCGGCTGCCGAGCCGCCCATGGGGGATTCCGAACGACGCTTACAGGGAGGGACAAATGAGCAGATTAGTGATCGGTTTACACGTGGCGGTCGCATTGGCGCTCTGCGCTGGCGCGGCCGCCAGCATGGTCTCCATCAACGTCCAACCCGGATCCGCGGCCAACGGCTGGAACACGACGCCCGTGAACCTCAGTGCCCCCGGCGTCATGGACTGGTGGGTCGGCAACAACACGAACTGGGACCAGGGCTGGAACGTCGATGAACAGAAAATGGAGACAGACCCTGACCGTATCGACGACTACTGGGACTGGACTCACACCTACACCGAGCCTGGCAACGAGAAGGCGGACGGCACGATCCTGAGTGACTTTCTGCTCGGTTACGTCTCGACAGGGTATACAGGCGGTCACATGACCGATGCTGATCAGGTCCGCTTCGCCTACACCGATGGGGATAGTCCGGCCGCCGAGCCGAATCGCATCGGCAATAACTGGATGACGGACAAGGGGACGGGCGCTGGCATCATGCACCTGCGTGCCGAGGTGGGCGCCGAGAAGCTGCGCCTGGTTCAGTGGTTCAACTACTCGGATTCGTCGTCGAGTCCTCAGACGAAGTCCCACACGCTGACCGCGACCCTGTATGATTCGTTTGGCCTGCCGTTGTCGCAGGTTGTCTGGACGGCGCCGCCGCAGCAAAAGGGCTTTATCCGCAACTACACGGCCTACATCAACGTCTGGGGCGATGCGGACGGGGACTACCTGGTGCTCGAGCACACCACGACCAACATCGGCTACCGGGGCACCATGGTAATCCCCGAGCCGGCGAGCCTAGGGCTCCTGGGTTTCGCCCTGGCGGCGCTCGCGGGCAGGCGTCGGCACCGCGCTCGCGCGTAGTTGCGGGGGGTGCCTGCGGAGCTCGAACCGGGCGCCGTGCGCGACGCCCGGCAAGAACGTGTGACGGTGCCGCGGGCAGGGCCCGTCCGGGGCGCGGCGGACCGTCAGACCGGTCGTACAAGGGACTGATCCCACACGAGAGGGGGTCAGTCCCTCCTTTTTTGTGCTTGATCGGGCGAGGCCCGCGGATGCCTCGTGCATGTGGCGGCGAGTGGGCCAAGCGGGGGGGCTTCGAGGAGCATACCCTAGCCACCCTCATCGCCGACGGGTCGCAGGCCACGCTGTTCTCGCCCTTCCACGTGGCGACCGGACAAGAACACCAACCTCACCCACGTCTTCCTCTGCGTCCTGGCCTACCATCTGCTCGTGGCCATCGAGCATACCCTGCTGTCCAAGGGCCTGCACACCCCATGGGCCACGGTGTGCGAGACCCTCGCCACCCACCAGGTCTGCACTGTCGTGCTGCCCGCCGAAAACGGCGATGTGCTGACCATCCGCCGCGCCGTGACGCCCGTCCGGTGCGGCGCCCCGGCGGGCCAGGTCAGGCGGGTTTCCGCGACGGCGAGGTGAAGCGCAGGTCGGCGACGATGCCGAAGCGGGCCTGGAACTCGGACTCGAGCACGGCCTTGAGGTCGGTCAGCAGCCCCATCTTGTCCCCCACGATGTCCTCGGAGACCTCGACGGCCAGCTCCAGGGTGCGTCCGGCGACGCTCAAGGCAAACGGCTGCCGGCCGATGCGGGTCTGGGCCAGGAACTGCTCGACCTGGGCGCGGTAGAGGGGCACTTCGTTGACCGTCATCCGGTCGTCGAGGCGCCCGCCCGGCCGCAGCACCACCCCGGTGCGTCCGCACGGGCACTTGACGCACTCAAGCTGCGCCGCCACCCGGGTGCGGTAGCGCAGCAACGGCATGGCCTCGCGCGCCAGCGTGGTCACGACCAGCTCGCCCGCCACAGTCTCGACCAGGAAGTGGTCCTCGCTGACGTGCAGGTTGTGTTCGGGGCACTCCACGGCCAGTCCGGGGTCGAGGATTTCCGGCAGCCCGAAGCCGCAGAAGGCGCGGGCGAACAGCCCGGTCTCCAGTTCCTCGCGCACCTCCGGCCCGACCGGCCGCGAGAGCACCAGCGCCCGCAGTTCGAGGGCCTGCGGGTCCATGCGCCGGGCGCGGATCACCTCCACCAGGTCGCGCGCGTTGGAGGGCGTGGTGATGAGGACCGTGGCCCGGTAGTTCTTCATCAAGTCGAGCTGGTACTCGACGTGGAAGGGGTCCTCGGGGATGACGCAGGCGCCGGCCACCTCGGCCCCGCGCATGTACCCGAGCGCCTGCCCGAAGAAGCCGCCGCCGAAGCAGATCTGCAGCACGTCGTTGCCGGTGACTCCCGCGGCCACCAGCTGGCGGGCCACCAGGCGGCCCCACTGGTCGAGGTCGTTGCGGGTGTGGCCGACCACGATCTGGCGGCCATCGGGGCCGACCGTCGAGTGCAGCCGGATCACCTCGCGCAAGGGCAGGGCGAACATGCCGTACGGGAAGGCCTCGACCAGGTTCTCCGGGGTGGTGGCCGGCAGGCGGCCGAGATCCGCCAGCGACTCGACGCGCGCGTCGCCCAGCAGCTCCCGGTAGCGCCGCACGTTGCGCCGCAGCCGCGCCAGCAGGGCCTGCAGCCGTTCGAGCTGGAGCTGTTCGAGCTGGTCGGCCCGCAGGGCCTCGCGGTCGCGTTCGAAAAGGGGGCTCATTCCCACACCTCCTTGTAGCCCTTGCCAAGGTAGGCCCGCCGGACTTCCGGGTTCCGCACCAGGTCCTCGCTGCGGCCTTCGAGGATGATCTCGCCGGTCTCGAGGACGTAGGCGCGGTCGGCGACGCCCAGCGTGGCCATCGCATTCTGCTCGACCATGAACACGGTCACGCCGTGGTCGCGCAGGTCGCGGACCACCCGGAGCACGTCGCGCACGATCAGCGGTGCCAGGCCGAGCAGCGGTTCGTCCAGCAGGAGCAGCTTGGGCCGGGCCGCCAGCGCCCGCCCGATGGCCAGCATCTGCTGTTCGCCGCCGGAGAGGGTGCCGGCCGGCTGCCGGGCCCGCGACTTGAGGATCGGGAAGCGCTCGAAGACCTCGCCGATCGCCAGTTGCCGGTCCGGGTTGTGGTAGCCGCCCACCAGCAGGTTCTCCGCCACGCTCATGTCCCCGAGGATGTGACGCCCCTCGGGAACCAGCACCACCCCGTGCGAGATCATGTGCCACGGCGCCTCGCCGGTGATCGCCCGGCCGGACAGGCGGACTTCGCCGCCCCACGGCGGCAGCAGCCCGACGATCGCCTTCATCAGCGACGACTTGCCGGCGCCATTGGCACCCAGCAACGCCACCACCTCGCCGGCCTCGACGTGCAAGGTCACGCCCCGGACCGCTTCGAGGTTGCCGTACCCCGTCCGCAAGTTTCTAATGACCAGCACTTGGCACATCTCCGCCCAGGTAGATGGCGATGACCTCGGGGTGGTGGCGGACCGTCGCGGGCGGGCCCTCGGCGACCGGCTGCCCGTGGCAGAGCACCAGGATGTCGTCGGCGATGTCCATGATCAGCGACATGTCATGTTCGATCAGGAGGATGGTGACGCCGCCGTCGCGGATGCGTCGGATGAGCTGTCCGAGCTCGGCGGTCTCGCGGGTGTTCAGCCCGCTGGCCGGCTCGTCGAGCAGGAGCAGGCGGGGTTCGGTGGCCAGGGCGCGCGCCAGCAGGCCGACTTGGTCGAGGCAGCGCCGCGCATCGTCCCGCACCCGTGCCTCCTCGGCCCGTTGCCGCGGCAGCCGCAGCGCCGCCGACAGGATTCCGCAACGGGTGCGGACGTGGCGGCCGACCATGACATTCTCCAGCACGGTCATGTTGCGGAACAGGCTCAGGTTCTGGTAGGTGCGGGAAATCCCCAGCCGGGCGATGCGGCAGGGCGGCAGGCCGATGATCGAACGACCGTCGAAACGGATGTCCCCGGCGTCCGGCCGCAGCATCCCCGCGATCGTGTTGAACAACGTAGTCTTGCCAGCGCCGTTGGGGCCGATCACCGCCTTGATCTGCCCGGCCGTCACGGTGAGCGAGACGCCGCGGACGGCCTGCAGGCCGCCGAAGGAACGGTGCACATTTTCGACATCCAGCAGCGCCATGGGAAGCTTTCCCGCCAAGTCATTCCGGGTCGGTGGCCGCCTGGCCGGGGCGGCGGCGCAGGCGCCGCCAGGCGTGCGCCAGGACACGCCGCAACGGCACCAGGGGGCCGTCGGGCGTCAGGCAGACGATCAGGATCAGGATGGCGCCGAAGACCGCATGGTCGAGGGTGCCGAAGACGCCGCGCAGCGAGAGGAAGGTGAGCAGGGCGCTGACGGTCAGTGTCCCCCACAGGTTGGCCATGCCGCCGGCCGCCACCAGGGCGACGTAACGCACGGACCTCAGGGCCTGGGTTTCGCCCGGCCCGATGCTGCCGGTGTAATGGGTGAGGAAGCTGCCCGCGGCGGCGGCCAGCACCGCGGAGATCACGAAGGTGCGCAGCTTGTAGGCCGCCGTATCGACGCCCATCGAGTTGGCGGCGTTCTCGCCCTCATGGATGGCCCGCAACGCCCGCCCGGTGCGCGAGGCGACCAGATTGAGCAGGAGGATCAGCACCACGCCGGTCGTCCCCCAGGCGAAGTAGTAGTTGCCGACGCGGTGCGCGCTGTCGCTGCACAGCGCGATGCCGGGCAGCACGCGCCAGGGCGGCACGGCTGAGATGCCGTCGGCGCCGCCGGTGAAGTCGCCGCCCAGCAGGAACCGGTAGACGATCAGCCCGAACCCCAGCGTGGCCATGGACAGGTAGTGTCCGCGCAGGCGCAGCGCGGGGTAGCCGATCAGCAGCGCCGCGGCCGCCGCCAGCAACAACGCGACCGCAAACCCCAGCCACGGCGTGAACACCAGGTACTCCTGGCCGGGGACGAACAGGTCCTGGGCGCGCACCAGCACCCCGAGCTTCGCCAGCGCCCCCCGCCAGCCGGCCGCCGGCGGCGAGCCGAGCCGCAACGTGCTCAGGATCGCCGAGGCGTAGGCGCCGATGGCAAAGAAGGCGCCGTGGCAGAGCGAGACCTGGCCGGCGTACCCCATGAGCAGGCACAGCCCCAGCGTCGCCAGGGTGTAGTAGGCGGTCATGGTCAGCTGGGTCAGGTAGAACGGGGTGCCCGTGGCCGCGGTCAGGGCCTGCACGCCGACCACCAGCACGGCCAGGATGAGGAGGCCGAGGCGTTCCGCGCGCGGCTTCATCAGAACTCCCTCTGGCTGCCGACCTCGCGGCTGCCGAACAGCCCGCGCGGCCGCAGGAAGAGCACCAGGATGAGGATGGCGAAGGCGACGGCGTCCTTGTAGGCCGCGGGCAGCAGGTAGCCGCTGAAGCCCTCGGCCAGGCCGATGAGGATGCCCGCCGCCGCCGCCGCCGTGTGGTTGCCCAGCCCGCCGAGGACCGCGGCGGCAAACCCCTTGATCGCCAGCGACGCCCCGCCGTCGTACTGGGTCATGGCGATGGGCGAGATCACACACCCGGCCAGCGCCCCGATGCCGGCGCTGAGGGCGAACACGAACGTGCGCATGTTGGCCACGTTGATGCCGGCCAGCATGGCGGCCTGTACGTCGGAGGCGCAGGCCCGCATCGCCGTGCCCACGGTCGTGAATTTCAGGAAGGCGTGCAGGGCGGCCACCATGACGAAGACGACCCCCAGCACCCAGAAGACCTGCGGCGAAACCCCGGCCCCGAACACCTGCACCGAGGTCGTTTCGTTGCCGGTGAAATACGGCAGCGCGCGCGCCTTCTCGTCCCAGATGTGGAGGGCGGCCTCGCGGATGACGATCGACAGCCCGATCGTGATCACTACCATGCGCAGGATGGACGGGTTGCGCAGGCGGCGGAAGACGGCCATGTCCAGCCCGGCGCCGCAACCCATGACCACCACCACGGCGGCGGCAATCGCCACGGGCAGCGGCAGGTAACGGCTGAACGTCACCGCCGTCATCCCGCCCAGGATGACGAACTCGCCCTGGGCGAAGTTCACAACCCCCGTGGTGCAGTAGATGAGGTTGAAGCCGATGGCCACGGCGGCATAAATGCTGCCGACCGTGATGCCGTAGAACAGATACTGCACGAACTGCGACAAGCGACGTCCTTCCCTAGACTGCGGCAACGCCCTCGCCGACGCGGGCCGCCGGCACCGCTCACGCCGGCGCGACGTCCCGAGGCGCCGGCCCGGCCGCATGGCGCCAGCCTGGATGAATGGACCGCGCTAGTCTTCGAGGGGCGCGAACTGGCCGTCCTTGACGGTCATCATCTCGAAGGCGTCCATCCCCAGACCGTTGTGGTCCCCGGGCGAGAAGTTGAAGACGCCGGCCGTCCCCACCAGCCCCTTGATCTCCTCGATGGCCGTGCGTACCTGGTCGCGGTCTGTGTTGCCCGCCTTCTCGACCGCGGTCTTGATGACCAACAGCGCGTCGTAGGCGTGGCCGCCAAAGGTGCTCACCGGCTCGTTGAACTTGGCCTCGTAGCCCTGCTTGTACGCGACCAGCATGGCCTTCCCAGGATGATCGTCGGGCAACCGCTCGGCAATCAGCAGCTTGCTGGCCGGGAAGAGGATGCCGTTGGCCGCCTCCCCCGCCAGCTCGACATACTTGATGTTGCCGAAGCCGTGGCTCTGGAACAGCGGCACGTCAAACCCCATCTGCTTCATGTTCTTGGCCACGATCGACTGCGCCGGCACGATCGACCAGTTCACCACCGCGGACACCCCCGCCGCCTTCAGCTTGGCCAGGATGTCGGTCAGGTCCGTGGCGTCCTTGTCATACTCCTCGGCCGCGGCAATCTCGATCCCCATCGAGGGGGCAAGCTGCTCGAGCTGCTTGCGGCCGGCCTTGCCATAGCCGTCGTTGCCGCTGACCACGCCGATCTTCGCAATCCCCATCTTCTTCATCGTCCCGAAGATCCAGGCCGCCGCCTGGCTGTCCTTCTGGGGCGTCTTGAACACGTACTGGGCGACCGGGTTGACAATATCCTCGGCGGCGGCGCACGATACCAGGATCATGCGGTTCTGCTCGCAGATCGCCTTGATCTGCATGCTCTCGCCGCTGGTTGATGGCCCGACGATCGCCAGCACCTTGTCCTCGTCAATCAGCTGCTTGGCGAACGAGACGGCCTTCTCCGGGCTGCCGCCGCTGTCCTTGAGCACCAGCTCGACCTGGCGCCCGAGCAGGCCGCCCTTGGCGTTCAGCTCGGCCACGAACATCTCCGCCGTCCGCGCCTCGGGCGCCCCCAGGTTCGAGGCCGGCCCGGTCACCGAGAAGATCGCTCCGATCTTGATCGGCGCCGCCGGGACGGGGGCCACCGGGACAGGCGCCGCCGGAGTCGCCGCCGGCTCGGCCGGCTTCCGGTTGCACGCCATCAACCCTATCCCTAGGGCCGCCGCCATCCCCAGGACAACCACACGTAACGTCTTCATTGCCGCCTCCTGTCTGTTGATCCTGTGCAACCGACGCCCGGCGGCGGAGCGTTCCCCCGCCCGAGGCGTCCGGAAGCTGTGCAGTATAGCGCATGCGCCACAGTTTTACAACGTGGTTCACGCGAGCCGGAGGTCAGTTGGCCAGTTTGCCGGTTGGACGGTTGGACGGTTGGGACGGTTGGGTTCTTCGCGGTTCTTCTTTGCTATCTGCTATTTGCCATCTGCTATCCCCCATTGGCCGCCGCCCCC
>MVZH01000031.1 GCA_002068325.1 Lentisphaerae bacterium ADurb.BinA184
CCCCCCCCCCGGCCGAGCAACTCCAGGCCATCGGCCGCGGGCCGCAGCTACGGACGCCGCCGCGGCTCGAGGCGCTCGTCAAGGGCCAGACACACGCCGCCGAGGCCAAGACTGCCGCCACCCCCGCTGCCGTCGGCGAGACCGTCACCGCCTCCGCAGACCTCGAAGCCGGCCCGGTCCGCCTCGCGGTGAAAGCCGTGTATGACGGCGGCGCGGTCGCCATCACCGTGACGCCGCCGGGCGCAATCGAGCTGGACGGGCTGCGGCTCGTGCTCCCGCTGGCCGGCCCGGTGGACATGGTGATCCCGTTCTCGGCGCTGCCGGCGACGCTGGCCGACCTTCCGCCAGGCTCGTTCACCCCCGCCTCCCACGACGGCGTCGCCTGGAGCAACCTCAAGGGCAATGGTTCACAGGGCGTGCTGACGGCGCCGGGTCCCATCCGCTTCCTCTTCGTGGGCAACGGCGACCGCGGGGTGTGCGTCGAAGCCCCGGCTTCGGACCAGTGGCCGCTCGACGCCGCCCAGCCCACCGCCGAACTCGTCCGCGACGGCGCCGGACAGTCCGAACTCCACCTCTGGCTGGCCAACCGGCCGGCCACGCTCGAACCCAAGCGGCCGTTCGCCTTCACGCTGCGTTTCCTCCCCGACGCCGCCGGGGCGGGCCGGCGGAGGGCCGGACTGGCCGCCTGGCAGACGGCCCCGAACGCGGCGCAGACCTCGGCGAACCTGCTGAAGACGCCGCCGGCCGACGCCTTCCTCCGCGTCGAGGGGACGGCCGGGGGCGACGCCCTCTCCTCGGACAAGACCCTCGCGGACAGCTGCCCGATCGAGCTGTTCCGCTACCTGGCCGGCTGTCCGGCGGGGGTGCCGGCGCAGCTGCGCACCAACGCGTCCGCGCTCGTGCGGCCGGGCATGTCCCCCGCGGCAGACCGCATGGCGGTCGGCCGCGCCCTTCTGCATGACATGGGCGTAGACGCGGGCGGCATCGCCCATCACGTCCTCCTTCTGCGGGCCGTGGCCGCCCTCGAACGGTTCGGCGTGCTCCGCGACCCCGCCCGCGCCGAGTTCCTGCCCTACTGGCGCAGCGCCGACGTCGTCCGTTACGGCCAGCCGGCCGAGACCGCGGGCGCCTTCGCCGCCGACAGCGAGGATCCGGTCGGCCGGGTCTACGTCTCCGCCTACATCCGGCCCGCCGACGGTGCCACCCGCGGCGAACGGCAAGCCCTGTTCATCGTCGTCAACGAGTCGGACAAGCCTCTGCGGGAGCTGTTCTACGTCCACAAGCCGGCCCGCGTCTTCGGCGGCCCCAACCGCGCCCGCGCCCTCAGCCAAGTGGCGCGCTGGGACTTCTCCTCGATCCCGGCCGACAGCGACTGGAACCGGCCCCGCCTCGAAAACTCCGCGGTCCGCGCCAGCCGCGGACAGGATGCCGGCCGCCCCGAGAGCCAGGCCGAGTTGCACGACTTCGAAGACGACGGCTTCGTCGCCCAGGCCGGCGCCAAGGACGGCTTCGAGGTCTACGGCCCGCTCTTCCTGCCGGCCCGCGGCTACCGCATCCTCTACGGCTCGGGCATTCCCACGCCCCGGAAGTGAGCGCCATGCACAGCCCGTTTCCCCTGGCCATCGCCGCCCGCCCGCACCTGCTCGCCATCCTCGGCCTGATGCCGTGGTTGGCCCTGACCGCCGCGGCCGAGCCCCCCGAGGACGGCGGCAACTCGGACGTGTGCGTGGTTGACAAGGCCACCGCGCTGCCCAACGCCATGGTCAAGGAAAACGACGTCCGGCGCGTCGGGCCGTTCGTCAAAGCCCTTCCTGACGGCTACACGGCGCGCATCGAGTTCGCCACCTTCGGCGCGGGCGGCGACAACCGCACCATCCGTTATGTCTGCCAGATGACGCCCCTCGATCCGGACGGCCGCATCGACGGCACCGAGACCGCCTTCGCCGACTGGTACCGCAAACCCAGCCGGCTGTCGCCGTTCAAGCAGGACGTCCGGCATGGGGTCGAGAGGCTGTTCCAGAATGGCGGCGAAGTCCTGCAGGCTGAAGTCCCTTGGGAGGACGGCAAGATTCACGGGGTCAAGAAGACCTATCATCCGTCGGGTGCGCTGGCTTCGGAGACAACCTACGTGCAGGGTTCGCCCACCGGGCTGAGCCGCAGTTTCGCGCCCGACGGCCAGCTCCTCCGCGCCCTGCCCTTCAAGGACGGCCGGCGCAACGGGCCGATGACCGACTACTGGCCGGGACGCGGGGAGACCGTCCAGCGCGTCATCGAGTACCGCGACGGCGAGGTTGACGGCATGAGCCGCGAGTACTACGCGGACGGCAAGGTCAAGTGGGAGAAGCCTTTCCGCCGCAACACGTTGCACGGCATCGAACGTCATTTCGCCCCCGATGGCACCGTCGAGAGGACCCGCTTCTGGCTGGACGGCAAGGAGGTCGGCGAAGCCGCCTTCAAGGACGCCGCCCCGTAGACTGGCCGGCGCGCGGAACCGCCCGCGGTCCTCGGCGCTTCGCGGCGCCCGTCCGCCCCCACCCTGTCCATCCGCCCCGCAACACCGCATGACTGAGAGGAGACACGGCACCATGGCCAGCCGCAACTCGCACGCGTATGGCGCGCCGTACACGGGGCCGCATCTGAACCGCGTGGCCTTTCCGATGGGGGGGTTCGGGGCGGGCATGATCTGCCTGGAGGGTACGGGGGCGCTGTCGCACGTCTCGCTGCGGCACCGGCCGGACGTGTTCAACGAGCCGCTGGCATTCGCGGCGCTGCACGTCAAGGGCGCGACGACGGCGCGGGTTCTCGAAGGGCCAGTGCCGATGCGGAAAGCCTTCGGAGCCGCGGGAACCGGCAACGGCGCCGGGGGGAAGAGCTACGGCCTGCCGCGCTTCGCCGAGGCGTCGTTCAGCGCCCGCTTCCCGTTCGGGGTGGTCGGCCTCCGCGACCCTGACATGCCCGTCGAGGTCGAGATCACCGGCTGGAGCCCGTTCACCCCCGGCAACGCCGATGATTCGAGCCTGCCGGTCTGCGCGCTCGAATACCGCCTGCGCAACGTCTCGAAGAAGGCCCTGCGCGCGGTCTACTCCTTCCACGCCGCCAACTTCATGCAGACGGCCCACGACTCCGGCGCCGTGGTGCAGCCGCTGGCCGGCGGCTTTGCCCTCGTGCAGCCTCCGGTTGCCGACCGCCCGTGGGACGAGGGCGCCTTCGCCGCCGTCCTCGCCGAGGACGGGGTGCTGACCGACTGCGGCTGGTTCCGCGGCGGCTGGTGGGATCCGCTGACCATGGTGTGGAATGCGGTCGCCGGCGGCGAGGCCTTCGCCCGGCCGCCGCACGCCGACGGCAAGCCGGGAGGCGGCGGCAGCCTGTACCTGCCGCTGTCGCTGCCGCCGCGCGCCGAGCGCACCGTCCGACTCCTCTTGGCCTGGTACGTGCCGCACAGCAACCTGCGGTGCGGAACCGACCCGCAGACGCCGGCGGCGCCGGCCGGCGGCACCGCCTGCGCCTGCGGCAAGTCTGCGGACCCCGCAAAGGCCACCTACGTGCCGTGGTACGCCGGGCGGTTCGCGTCCCTGAACGAGGTTGCCGACCACTGGCGCGCCAACTACGAACGCCTGCGGCAGGCCAGCCGGGCCTTCAGCGACTGCTTCTACGACACCACCCTGCCCCCGGAGGTCGTCGAGGCCGCCGCCGCCAATCTCACCATCCTCAAGTCGCCGACCTGCCTGCGCCAGGACGACGGACGGTTCTGGGCCTGGGAGGGCTGCTGCGACGGAGGCGGCTGCTGCCACGGCAGCTGCACCCATGTGTGGAACTACGCGCAAGCCCTGCCGCATCTGTTCCCCGACCTCGAACGCTCGCTGCGGGAAACCGAGTTCGGCCCCAGCCAAGATGAGCGCGGCCACCAGAACTTCCGCGCCTTCCTCCCGATCCGGCCCGCCGACCACGGCTTCCACGCCGCCGCCGACGGACAACTCGGCGGCATCGTCAAGGTCTACCGCGAGTGGCGGATCAGCGGTGACACGGCTTGGCTACGAGGGCTGTGGCCGCGCGTGCGCCGTAGCCTCGAATACGCCATCGAGACGTGGGATCCCGGCCACACCGGCACCCTGCTCGAACCCCACCACAACACCTACGACATCGAGTTCTGGGGCGCCGACGGCATGTGCACCAGCTTCTACCTGTCGGCCCTCAGCGCCGCCGTCCTCATGGGGCGTGCCTGCGGCGACCGCGTGGACGGGTTCGCCAAGCTCCTCGCCAAGGGCACCAAGGCCATGGAAACGGGGTTGTGGAACGGCCGCTACTTCGAGCAGACCGTCCAGTGGAAGGGCCTGCGCGCCCAAGATCCGACCACGGCCCAGTCGGCGATGACGACCTACACGCCGGAGGCGCGCGCCATCCTCGAACGCGAGGGCCCGAAGTACCAGTACGGGACCGGCTGCCTGTCCGACGGCGTGCTCGGCGACTGGCTGGCGCGGGTCAGCGGGCTGCCGCCCGTCCTGGCCCCGCACAAGGTCTCCGCCCATCTCGCCGCGGTTTTCTGCCATAACTTCCGCGCGGACATGCGCGATCACGCGAACCCGCAACGCCCCGCCTACGCCTTCGGGCCGGAGGGCGGGCTGCTGCTGTGCTCGTGGCCCCGCGGCGGCAAGCCGTCGCTGCCGTTCGTCTACAGCGACGAGGTATGGACCGGCATCGAGTACCAGGTCGCCGCCCACCTCATCATGCTGGGGCAGCGCGAGAAAGGCCTGCAGCTGGTGCGCGCCGTGCGCGACCGCTACGACGGACGCGTCCGCAACCCCTTCAACGAGTACGAGTGCGGCCACTGGTACGCCCGCGCCATGGCCTCCTACGCCTTGCTCCAGGCCTGTAGCGGCGCCCGCTACGACGCCGGCGACAAGACCCTCGTCCTCGACCCGCCCGCCCGCGGCGACTTCCGCGCCTTCCTCTGCACGGCCACCGGATTCGGCACCGTCGGCCTGCGCCGCGGAAAGCCGTTCTTCGAATGCCGCCACGGACACGTCGAGATCCGCCGCACGGTTGTGAACGGACGCCGCCTCGAGTAGCCTGGACGGATGCCGGACGGCGCGGTCAGCCGACGCTCAGGCGGCGCGCCTCGCCCGGCCGCAGGGTGATCTCGACGGTGACGCTCTCGCCCTCGAAGGCGTGCGGCACCGGCGCCCCGTCCAGCCGCACCTCGAAATGCACGTCCGCGGCGCAGGGGATGCGCAGGACGAAGGCGACGGTCACCGCCTCGCCGCCGGGGCGGATCTCGACCTCCAGCCGCCGCGGCTCGCTGACCCCCGAGAGCGTCATCCCCGCCAGCCCGCGCAGGTTGGAGAACCGGATGCGCCGTGCCCGCAGGCGTGACGGCAGCCCCCGGCCGACGAACACCCGCGGCCGCCAGAAATCGGGCAGCACCATCTGTTCACAGACCGCGTGCAGGAACGAGCCGTGGGCCGTGGCGAACGGCGGCAGACCCGCCACGCCGTTGGGGCCGCACTCTTCGAAGTATCCGGGGCCGTTGACGCCGTTGGCGAGGGTGTCGGCCATGAACTGTTCGGCCCGGTCGGCGCGGCCAAGCCGGATTTCGCTCGAGGCGTTGGCCGAGTTGATCCACGGGAAGTTGATCGCCGAGCGGCGTTCGTGCGCATCGCGGGTGCGGGCGTAGGCATCGGCATCCAGGTACTCCTGCGCCTCGGCGATGTAGTAGGCGTTGTTGAACCAGGTCGAGGTCGGCGTCGCGGCGTCGGCCCCCTCCCAGGCCAGATAGCGCCCGTCGGCCATGGCGAAACGCGCGCGCTCGACCACCCGCCGCCACGCGTCGCGGCGACGGCGGTCGCAACCCAGCCGTTCGCTGTAGGCGATGGCCTTGCGCAGCACGCTCAGGTAGGCCGCCACGGTTCCCGCCTCGCCGCCCCGCGGCTCGTCGTTCATCACATCGCACTCGACGCCGCGGAAGTGCATCTCCCCGCCCTTCTCGTAGAACCAGTCGGCCACGCCATGGTCGGCCACCGCCCGCACGATGGGATAGACCTCGTCGCGCAGCAGGGCCGCCCGGCCCTCGCCGGCCAGCTCGTACAGGCGCGCGGCCAGCAGGGCGCGGTTGGCGTCGGACATCGGCGCGCGGTCGCGCTCGGGCGGCACCATCGCCGCGCCGTCATAGGTCATCATCCACGGGAAGGGACGCCCGCTGCGGTGCATGACCGCCCGCATCCATCGCAGGTGCGCGACGGCCTTGTCCCAGAGGTTGGCGCGCGCCATCCCGTCTACCACGTAATGCGAATCGTGGAAGCTGCAGGCCCGCCAGCCGTTCTGGTGCACGAGCAGGAACTGCGCGGTGCCGCCGAGTCCGTGGTCGTTGGCACAGCGGGTGAGGTACTCGGACATGTGTATGAGGAACCGACGACGCGTCTCGAACCCATCGCCATCTTCAACCGCAATGTCGGCAACGCGATCCCAGAAACTTGCGAACTCCGCAACGTGGCGGGCGCGGGCGCGATCCCAGGCCGCGCGGGTGAAGCGGGCCAGGCCGCGGTCGAGCCGCCTGCGGGCGGCCGGCGCACCCGCGATCCCAGCCCCGGCGAAGCGACGGAAATCGAAGCGCAGCCAGGCGGCCGCGGCGGTGTCGGCCGGCCCCTGCATCGTCAGCGCCCAGCCGTCCTGGTTGCAGGAGACCTCGGCGCCGTCGGCCCCGACTCCGTAGAGAACCGTGTAGGGTTCGGCCGGATTCGAGGGGGAGCGCGGGGTGATGCGGGCCAGCAGCGTCCGCGCCCCGGCCTTCACCGCGCCGGGCTCGTCGTAGAGCGGCAGCCCGTGCCGGGTCTCGAGCCGCAGGCGCACGTTCACCGAGACTCGGGGCGGCTTGCGTCCAGCGGGCAACGGGCGGTCCAGCGGGCCGCGTCCGATCCGTACGAAGAGGCTGTCGCCGCCGTACGGCGCAAAGGCCTCAATCTCGATGCGGCAGCGGTGGTTGCGGTCGGGCCCAAAGCGGTAGGACGTCCGCACCCAGCCTTCACGCAGGCTCCAGTCGCGGCGCCAGTCGTCGGCCACGGCCCGGATGGCGTCGCCGGTGAAGCTGGCGTCGTCCCAGCCCAGGCTGATATCGAGGTACCCCATCGGCATGAAATTGCGCTGGTAGTGGCGGTCGGCGTGGTCCGGCGGCGGCGGCACGCCGGTGGATCGCGCCTCGTCATCCCAGAGGTGCGAGCTGACCATGCCCTCGCGCAGCACATATAGGTCGCACTGACTGACGTGGAACGGCTTCACCGCGCAGTTGTAGTGCGTTCCCAGCCGGTCGGGCAGGCCTTGCAGGCCGGCCGCGTCCAACCCGATGCCCAAATGCCCGCTGCCGACGAACGCCGGATAGGACAGCGCCGGCAGGGCGTCGCAGCGTTCGACCACCTGCCAGGCATCCAAGGCAACGACTTGACCGTCTTTGAACATGACCCTGCTTTCCGAGGGCGAGTGGCGCGGGGGCGAGGTTGCGCGCTTCGCGCCCCGTTCCTCGTTGACCGCGCTTCGCGCGCCGTGCTTGATTCTTCGTTGCCCGCGCCCCACCTTCTACCTTCCACCCTCCGCGCTACCTGCTCCGCGCCCCGTGCCCCGTGCCCCGTGCTCCATCACCTCCCGCGATCCGGATGCACAACGCCCGGCCTACTCCTGCGGCGGCGGCGCGGCCATCACCTCAAACGTGATGGGGAACTCCAGGTTCCCTTCCCAGATCGTCGAGAACTCGGGGTCGGTGTAGGCCACCTCGCGGCAGGAGGTCAGGAGCAACGCCCCGCGGTAACGCCCCGGCGCGGCCACGGTAGCCAGGGTCTGCGATGACGACGGCAGGACGACCTCGCCGCTCGCCCCCCGAGGCAGGCGGACGCCGGCGGCGGGATCCGCGGACCAGACGTGTTGCGGCCCGCCCTCCTCCGCGAAGAGAACCCGGAACGCCACGTCCGCGGGCAGGTCACGGTAGGCCAGGATCACCCCGTCCTTCACCCAGCCGGCGCCCGCCGCCGTGGTCACGGCACGCCGGAGGCCGACGGCGGGGCGCGCGGAGAACGCCGCCTGCACCCGCCGCGCCAGGTCGCCGTCTGTCTCGGCCTTCACAAAGTCGCCGAGTTCGCCGCCGCCGACCACGATGCCCAGGGGGCGGGCAATCCGGTTGGCGTAGACGGCCCGGCCGCGGTGGGCAAGGTCCGGGCCGTCGTCGTACAGCGTGCAGTGGAGCACGATCTCCCCCTCCATCGAGGCCGGCGGAACCGCCTCCGGGGCCAGGATGAGAATGCGGCGCTGCCCGGCCGACAGCTCGCCGCCGAACCCCCGGCACTCCACGTCGCGTCCGGCAAAACGCACGCTCTCGCGCACGTCGAGACGAAGCTTCCGGAACCGGGACGCCCACGGGCACTGCAGGCCGACGTAGACAGGATGGCCGGCACGGTAGGCGGCGCGGACGTGGATGTCCGGCGCCAGCAGGGCCTCGACGACCTCCTCGCCGAACTCGCGGGTCAGGCGCCGCTCATCGAGAAGGGCGGCCAGGCGGGTTGCGGCCTCGGGCGAGCCGGTGCGCCGGTAGGCCTCCAGCCAGCGCTCTCCCCTGACCCCCCGGTAGTAGGGCATGGCCGCCTTGGCGGCCACCAGGAGCGCGGCCACGAACAGCAGCAGCGTCAGCCACGGCCGCCAGGCCGGCCTTTGTGCCTCGCCCTTCACGTCAGGCACCGCTCCTCAGCATCGCCGTTCCGCCGCCGCCGACAGGGCCCTCTCCGGCGGGCGCGCCGGGCCGCGTCACCCCCCGGCCTTGGCGACGAGCCGGCGTGTTTCGGCATCGAGGACGCTGGCCGTCCGCCCGCTGCGCATGGCCGCCACCGTGGCGAAGACCATGCCGACGCTGTGGATGTTGTCGAACACATCCGTCCTGGGCCGCCGCCCCTCGGACACCGCGGCCATGAAGTCGTGCAACACAAAGTGCTGACCCGTCCACGGCAACGTGATGTGCCGGACCACCTCCTCGCTTTCGACCTTGTACAGCTGCGGGACATTGAGCAGCTTGATTTCGCCGCGCTGGTAGACGAGGGTGCCCTTCTCGCACTCGATCTGCCAGTTGCCGTTCCAGTCGCTGAACTGGCCCTTGGCGCACCAGCTGGCGTTGTACAGCACGCGCGCCCCGTTGTCCATCTCGAACAACGCGGTGCTCGAACAGTCCCCCTTGTAGTTCGACCACGGCGGGTTCCACGCCGCCCCACGCACGCTGACCGGGTTCAGCCCGGTGACGAAACGGACCAGGTCGAAGTGGTGGATCGACATGTCAATGACCAGAGGGTACTCCATGTCGTGGCGGAAGCCGCCGCCGAAGTCCACGCCCATGAAGAAATCCAGCTTGACCTGGCCGACGGGGCCGAGGCGGCCTGAACGCACCACCTCGGCCAGCGTCGCCATCGGCGGCGAATAGCGGTAGTTCTGCGAGACGCAGTACGTGCGCCCGGTCGCCACCGCCGCCTTCAGCATGCGCTTGCAGGCGGGCATCGAGTCGCTCATCGGCTTCTCGCTGATCACATGGTGCCCGGCCTTGAGGGCGGTGACCACGTCATGCTCGTGCACGGCCGGCGGCGTGCTGCACAGCACCGCGTCGGCCTCCACCTTCGACAACGCCTCCTCGAGCGTGTGGAAGCAGATGTCGCGGCCCCGGCCGCTGGCCTGGCAGGCCTGCTCCAACGCCGCCTCGTTCACATCAACCATCCCGACGACTTCGACCCCGCCGGTGTCCTTCAGGATGTTGACCCAGTGCCTGCCGAAACCGCCGACGCCAACCTGGACGAACTTCATCGCACACTCCTGTCTTGAGCCACCCAAGCCCACCTGGCCGGCGGCCCGGGACCGCCCGGCCGGAAAAGCTTTACTCTACCCGCGCCGCCCGCCCTGTCAACTGCCCGCACGCACCGGAATGCTGCGCGGGTCGCGCACCCGCATCAGAAACCACAGCAGCGCGCCGACGCTGACGGCCAGGCAGACGGTGAACAGGACATTCAGGCCCCACCGCTCCGCGACCGCGCCGGCCAGCAGCGGCGCCGCGGCCGTGGTCAGCCCGAGAATCAGGTTGCCGACCGTGATGTGGGCCAGGCGGCTGTCGTGCGGGCAGGTCTCGAAAAGCATGTTGTAGTGTGAGACCCAGCCCACCCCCATGCACACACCAGCCCCGGCGTAGGCCAGCACGCATCCCACCCAGCCTCGGCACAGCAGCAGCACCAGCAGGGCCGCCACCTGCGTCCCGGCGCCGATCAGCATGCCGGTGCGGTGGCCGTGACGATCCCCCAGCCGGCCCAACACCAGGCTCGAAGCCGCCATCGCCGCCGTCATCCCCGCCCCGCAGGAGACCACCGTCCCCCCGCTCAACCCGCCCCCCGACGCCGATGTGAAACGCACCGCGATGAACGGCACGATGCAGAAACCGGCCGCGGCCAGGATCCGCCCGATGAGGAAGGCGCGGAAGTTGGCGTTGCGGAGGCTTTCGCGGAAGCGCGCCAGCAGGCTGGGCAGGCTCATGCCAAGGTCGCTGTCCGGCCCCTGTTCGGCGGGGTCCCGGATGCAGAGGAACACGCAGATCGAGACGGCCGCGAGCGCTCCGGCCAGCGCGTAAAGCACGACATAGACCCGCGGGTGCTGCGAGGTCCGCAACAGCCAGCCTGCGACGAGGGCGCCGCCGGTGCCGGCCAGGGCCGACGCGGCCATGCTGGCGCCCATGACGGTGCCGCGAATGGACCGGTCGAACACGCTCGCCCACCAGTCGTTCCACGCGGCCAGCACCACCCCGCACGAAATCACGTGGCCGGCCCATCCGGCCAGCAGGGCCCAGCACAACAGCTCGGGCGAGAGTGCACGTTGGCCTGAGGGCGCGCCCGCTTCGAGGCCGGGGGCGAGCGCCGCCACCCCGGCCATGAGAAAGAGGAATGGAATGACGGTCAACAGATGGAACGCGACGAGGTGGGCCTTGCGCCGGCGCGGCGAACGGAACAGGTACACGGCGAGGCCCTGCGGCAGCAGGAACGCCGCGGTCTCGATGGCGGCAATGGCGCCGATCATGCGCGCATTCGCCCCGTACTCACGCAGGAAGACCGTGAGCACGGTCGCCGAGGCCACCAGGTTCGCCTGGAATCCCCACAGCAACTCGCCGGCGACGTTGAAGGCCGTGTTGCGCAGGTCACGAGTCTGCATGGTGATGAAAAGAGACGGGCCGGGGCCGGCGCGACGCCCCCCAGCCGGCCCGCAACATAACGCAGGAAGGCCCCGCCTGCACCGTCCCGCCGGGCGGCGGCGGCGCGCCGGGGAGGGTCTCGGCCCCCGCCGCCGCGCCTGTGCCGCCTGCGCGGTTGCCTCACCGCCTTGTCGGGTTACCTTTCGCGTTTGCGCAGAGCGTTTTCCCATGCTTGATTTCATCCATGTCAGCAAGCGTTTCGGCACTCAGGACGTGCTGGTGGACGTGTCGTTCCGGGTGAACCCCGGCGAGAAAGTCGGCGTGGTCGGCCCCAACGGCGCCGGCAAGAGCACGCTCTTCCGCCTGGTCGTCGCCGAACTCAGCCCCGACGGCGGCGAGGTCAACCGCCCGGCCAAGCAGACGCTCGGCTACCTGCGTCAGCAGCTGGACGCGTGGCGGGTCGAGGACTCCGTGCTCGAATACGCCGAGAATGCCGTGCCCGAGCTGCGCGTGATCGAGCACGAGCTGCTGGCGATCGAGGCCAGGCTGGCCGAGAACCCCGGCCCGGCCGACCGCCGCGACGTGAACCGGCTGGGCGAACTGCAGGCGACCTTCGAACACCTCGGCGGCTACGACCTGCGCCACCGCGCCGAAGCCGCCCTGTGCGGCCTGGGCTTCAGCCCGGCCGGCCTGCGCAGCCTCTTCGCCGAGCAGAGCGGCGGCTGGCAGATGCGGGCCGAGCTGGCGCGCGTGCTGGTCTCCCGCCCCGACATCCTGCTGCTCGACGAGCCGACCAACTACCTCGATGTGCCCGCCATCGAGTGGCTCCACGATTTCCTCCGCGACTTCCCCGGCACCCTCCTGCTCATCAGCCACGACCGCTATCTGCTCAACACCCTGACCCGCGTCACCCTCGAAGTGCTCGGCGGCGACGTCACCCGCTTCAACGGCAACTACGACCACTACATCGAGGAGCGGCGCGCCCGTTACGAGCAGCGGCTGGCGGCCAAGGCCAACCAGGACCGCCGCCGGGAGCAGCTCGAACGGTTCGTCGAGCGGTTCCGCGCCAAGAACACCAAGGCGGCGCAGGTCCAGAGCAAGGTCAAGATGCTCGAACGGATGGAGGAGATCCGTGTCCCGCAGGACATCCTTCCCGCCCCGCGCATCCGGCTGCCGGCCCCGCGCCGCGCCGGCGACGAGGTCATGCGGCTCGATGAGGCAGGAGTCAGCTACGACGGCGTGCGCTGGGTCTTCCGCGGCCTGAACCTGCGCATCGAACGGGGCATCAAGGCCGCCGTGGTCGGCCTCAACGGCCGCGGCAAGACGACGCTGCTGCGGGTGCTGGCCGGCGTGCTCCCGCCGGGCGAAGGGCGGCGGACGGTCGGCAGCAACGTGGACCTCGGCTACCAGGCCCAGGACATCACCGACGTCATGGATCCGGCCAGGACGGTCTTCCAGATTGCGAAGTCCGCAAACCCCGACCACAGCGACGGCACCCTCCGGGCCATCCTCGGCGCCTTCCGCTTCTCCGGCGACGCCATCGAGAAGCCGGTCGAGGTGCTCAGCGGCGGCGAGAAGGTGCGCCTGGCCCTGGTGCGGCTCCTGCTCAGCGGGCCGAACTTCATCCTCCTGGACGAGCCGACCACGCACCTCGACATCCCGTCCCGCCAGGCGCTCGAAGAGGCCCTGGCCGACTACCCCGGCACGCTCTGCCTCGTCAGCCACGACATCGAGTTCATCCGCCGCGTCGCCGACACCATTTTCGACATGACCCCGGCCGGGCTGGTGCGCTACTACGGCAACTACGATTACTACCGGCAGAAGATAGGTGAGCCGGCCGGCGCCCCGCCCGCGGCGGACGCCGTCGCCGCCCCGGCCGCGCCGACCCGGCAGCAGGAGCGCAAGGCGCAGAAGCGCGAGGAGGCGCAGCGGCGGCAGGAGTTCTACCAGCGTCAGAAGCCCTTCCGTGAGCAGTCGGAGGCGGCGGAGCAGAGGCTTGCCGATCTCGAATTCGAGCAGTGTGAGTTGCGGGAGAGGATCAACGGCGGCGAGTTGGCGGCCGGCGACTATGCGGCCATCAGCCGGCGACTGGCGGACATCCGGCACGAGAGTGAGGCGGCGACCGCCGCATGGGAGGAGGCCGAGCTGGCGATCGAGGCGCTGCGCACGGAGTTCGGCATGGCCGCCCCCGGTGGATGACGGCGGGCGGCGCCGCGTCCGCTCAGCCTGGAGTCTCGTTGGCCGGCGGGGCGTAGAACTCACGCAGCGGCCCGGCTTCCGGGGCCAACGGCAGCCACGAGATGTACGGCGACCCGCCGTTGCCCGCACTGGCGAAATCACACAGATGCACGCGGCCCCCGTCGGCGGCGCGGACATCAAGGAGCAGGGCCGGCGGCAGCCAGTGCGGCCAGGCGGCTTCGCGCCCGTCGAGGCGGCCGGGGTCGAGCGCGGGGATGGCGTCGGGGGCGTGGTCGTTGTAGCGGCGGTCCCACGTCAGGAGGATCGGGCCGCGGTACAGCGAGACCTTGCCCGCGCACTCGCGGGCGCCACGCCATCCGTGCACCGAGAAGTCGAACTCGATCTCGATACGGTCGCCCCGACGCCACCGGCGGCGCAGCCCGAGGTAGGTTCCGGCCTCCGCCGTGGCGGTCGTCTCGCCGTTGACCCTCACACGGGTGTCCGTTGACCAGCGCGGAATCCGCACCCGGACGTCGAACTCCGCCGGCTCGCCGGGCGAGACCTCGATCGTGACCTGACCGTCGAGCGGATAGCAGGTGTCCTGGCGGAGCCGGACCAGGTTCCCCCGGCCCCACGGGACGTCCGTGACACCGGGGGCGTAGGCGTTGACAACCAGCGCGTCGCCGTCCGTCATCACCGCCCAATCGCTGAGCATGCCGAGGCCGCGCGGGCTGTTGACGCTGCAGCAGTTCAGCTCCGAAGTGCCCTCGCGCGCATGGAAAACGATCTCATGGGCGGCGGCCCGGCGGACGCCGTCCATGGGAGTGTTGTACGTGGCCCAGCGGCCGCTGGGCGAGTGCAGGCCGAGGATCGAGTTGTACAGCGTCAGCTCGAGTTCATCCGCGACGCGTGGATCCCCAGTGCGGCGGAGCATTTCGACCGACAGCGCGCTCCAGGCGATGGTGCAGCAGGTCTCGATGGGCGCGGGATTGTAGGGGTTGCCGGTCGCCTGTTCGCCGGACGAGAACCCGCCGTTGTTGTGGCGGTCGGCGCGGGCGATGCTGTGCCAGATGCGGGCGAAGGCCTCGGCGCAGCGCGCGTCGCCGGTGAGGTCGGCCAGCTCGGCCAGCGCGAGGATGGGGTGCAGGCTTTCCCAGCGCGGCCTGGGGAGTTCATGGAAGGCCAGCCCGGCCAACGGCCCTTCGAGGTAGTTGCCGGCGAGGGGCTGACCGTCGGGGCCGCGGGCGGCGAACTCGGCAACCAGCTGGCGGGCGAGGCCGAGATGACGCCCGTCGCCGGTCTGTCTATACAGGAGGCAGAGGCTGTGGGCGGGGGCCAGGTTCATCTCGGTCGAGCCGGTCTCGACCAGGCGGGGTGTGCGCTCACCCAGGTAAAGGTCGCAGAGCAGGTCGCCGATACGGCGGGCGCCGTCGAGGGCGGCGCGGTCGCCGGTGTCCTCATGCCAGAGCAGCAGCCCGAGCATGAGATGGTAGTGGCCCCAAGTGTCCCAGGTTTCGCGGTGCTGCGGCGCGTGATTGGTCAGGGCGTCGGCCAGCGGCCACGGGCCGAGGTAGCCGTTGGCGGCCTGCAGCGAGACCAGTTCGGTGACAAAGGCCTGCAGCAGGGCGTGCAACCCGGCGTCGCCGGTCAGCCGGAGCACCTGCACCGCGGACGTGAGATACTTGCCTGCGAACTCCCCGGCCCACGGCACCACATCGCGCGGCGGCCGGCGGTCGCGGTCGCGGAACATCTCCAGCATGCCGGGGTTGGCGAACGGGGCGACCTTGAGCCATCGGTTGCTGACTGCCTCGGTGTAGGCGGCAAGCAGACCCTCAAATGCGTACCGGGTGCCGGCGATGCGCGTCATCGGCATGGCGACGATCCTCTTTTCCGGACGGTGTGGGAAAGGCGGGCCGCGGCATCTGCTCCCAAGGGCAGCTCGGTGTGCGGGCAGGATCGGGACGCCACTCCGGAGACGGCGGGAATCCGGCCCCGGAGAAGGTAGCACGCGGGGCGCTCCGCGCAATCGCCGGGGCGGGTGCGGCACGCAGGTCAGTTCCGTGGCCAGACAGTCTCTCGGAAACTCTCCAGAGGTTGCGCAAAACCGGTGTGGAAACACGCGCCGGATCCCATTCCAGTGCCATCCTGATTTGTTTACCACCGAGGACACAGTGTTCACAGAGGGCTTTGCGCTTGCGTTGGCGCGGAACACCCGCCCACCCAAGCGCAAAGCCAGTGCCCTCTCTGTGGTCTCTGTGCTCTCTGTGGTTGAAAGCAACAATGAACGCGCCGGGGCAAGCCCCGGCCTTTGAAAGCGGTCGCGGGCGACCGCACTCCAGAGCGGCTCCGCCGCGGTACTTGACAGGCCAAACACAAGAAGGGTGTCATCGTTCATGGCAGTCGACTTGCGCCAGACTCCAGGGCCGTGGACCGGATCCTTCGATCTTGCAGCGGCCGGCGATCTCCCGGCGTCGCACTTGCCCGGCCCCGGTCTGGCGGCAATGTCCCCGTCGTTCATCGGAACGCAGGAGGGATCCCTACGGAAGTGACAGGCGCCCATCGCCGGGGCGGATGCGGCGGCCGCCGCAGGTTCCCGCCGCGCACGGCAGCGGCCGTTGCTTTTCCCCTCGCCGGGCTTATGTTGAACGCCCTGCGGGTGTCCGCCCGCGTCTCGTCATGCAGTCAAGGAATGAACGATGGCCATCTTGATCGACGGCAATGACATCATCGGCCGCCAGCTTGCCGAACGGGCGCCGGAACGGGTCAGCTTCGGCGACGGCGGCTTCACGCTGATTGCGCCGGCGCGCACGGTCCCCATGCCCGACGATGAGGCCTTCCGCATCTGCCTGGACGGCGAGTGGCGGGTCCGGCGCTGGCCCTTTGACGTGGCCGAGGAGCAGCTGGCCGCGGCGCGGATCCGGGACGGCGCGTGGGAGGCGGTGCAACAGCCGGGCAAGGTCTTCTACGCCGACCCCGAGGCCGAGCGCGAAACGATCCCAAACTGGAATCGCGTCACGCAGACGCATATCCACGACGAGGACGGCGCCGTGTTGCGGCGGCACGTCGCCGTGCCCGCGAAGTGGGCGGGGCGGCGGATCCTCCTGCGGTTCGACGCGGTCTTCCCGGCCGGCCGCGTCTACGTCAACGGACACCTGCTCGGCGAGCACCTGAGCGGGCTCACGCCGGTCGAATACGACGTCACGGACAAGGTCGTTCCGGGCCAGGACGCGCTGATCGCCGTCCGCCTCCTGCGCAAGCACAAGTACCTGCGCATGGACATGGTGCGGCACGGCGGCGAGTTCGGCGGGCTCGCACAGTCCGCCTTCCTCTTCGCCACCGGCGCCTGCCGGGTCCAAGACTACCACCTGGTCAGCGAAGTGGACGCAAGCCTCAGCCGGGGCACAGTCCGGGGAAGCGTCCGGGTGCGCAACCTGGATACCGTGCCGCGCATCGGCGCGGTCGAGGTGACGGTGGCCGACGCCGCCGGCAAGGCCATCGCCCGCTCGGCCAGCCGGTTTGTGCTCATCGCCGGGGAGACGCGCGAGCTGCCCGTCGAACTGGCCGTAGCCCGTCCCCTGCTGTGGAATGACGAATATCCGAATCTGTACACGGTGGCCATCGCCGTGCAGGTCAAGGGCCAGAGCACGCTGCACTACGCCTACCGGACGGGCTTCCGGCGGCTCGACCTGGGGCCGGAGGGGCCGCGCCTGAACGGGCGGTTCATCAAGTTCCGCGGCGTCAACCACCTCACCTTCCATCCTGACCATGGCCTGTACACGCCGCGCGAGTGGCTGCGGCGGAACCTCGCGCTGATGAAAAAGGCCAACGTCAACACCATCCGCACGCACTACCTGGGGCCGCGCTGCCTGGCCGAGCTGTGCAGCGAGATGGGCCTCTACCTCGTGCAGGAGCTGCCCATTGACTGGGGCACGAACTACATCCACGACCCGGAGTGGGTGGGGCCGGCGCTGATGCGCATCGAGGGGGGAATCCGCCGCGACCGCCACCAGCCCTCGGTCATGGTCTGGGCCGTGGGCAACGAGAACATGCCCGAGAGCCAGGCCGTCGAGGCGGCCGGCTGGAACCATCTGCGCATCTTCCACCAGCTCTGCAAGCGCCTCGACCCCTCGCGGCCGACCATGTTCCCGCCGCCGGGGCCGGCCAACAAGATCACCGGCATCTTCGAGCTTCGCGTCGGGGACATCGCCGACACCCATTACAGCTTCAACCTGGCCAAGGAGTTCCTGCGCACCGGCCGCGTGAAGAATCCGCGCAGCTGGGAGGCCGACTTCGAGGAGATGACACGCGAGGAGGCCCTGCAACGCGGCTGGAGCGGGGTGTGGTTCAGTTCCGAGTACGGCATCCACAACATGCATCCGGACCTGCTCAACGCCCCCTACAACTCGATCATTGACGACGTGCGCGAGGACATCTACTCCGGCAAGAACTCGCTGCAGGTCGCCCAGGACCGGCTCGCCCGCGAGTGGGGGTTCATGCGCGCCGAGCCAACCTGCCTGGGCGGTGCCTTCTTCCCGTGGCTGTGCGCCGGCGCGGGCAAGGGCCCCGAGGGCAACCCCTGGGGCTGGGTGCGCTGGTGCGAGGATGCCGACTGGGGCCCCGTCACCGCCGACCTCCTGCCCAAGCCGTTCTTCTGGGCGTTGCGCAACGCCTTCAGCCCGGTGCAGTTCCCGGCCCGCGTCGGCTGGCGGCCGGGCGCCGACGCCATCGAGTTCGAGATCCAGAACCAGTACAACGCCATTGACCTGAAGGACTGCACCCTGCGCGTCCAACTCAACGGCGCCAGCCCCTACATGGGCATGTGCCGCCGCTTCTTCGATGTGCCCATGGCCTGTCCGCCCGGCGAGCGGGTCACCGTGCGCATCCCGGTGGCCGACGCCGGCCTGCGCGCCGCCCTTGACGACGGCAAGGCCGCGCTGGCGCGCTGCACCCTGCTGGACCCCAGCGGTTTCCGCCCGATCGCCGCCGACGTCCTGGTGACCGCCGCCCAGGCCGCGTCCGTCGAGAAGGAGATGCCGATCGGGCCCGATGCCGTGCTCTGACACCCCGGCGCGCCCCGCGCCGACGTCGCAACAAAAAGACTTTGCGGGACAGATCGTCAGGAGGTTGCCATGCGACACCCCATCCTCGCCGCCCTGGCGGGCATCGGTATCCTGTTCGGGCTCACCAACGGACTGCGCGCCGAAGACGCCGATGCGGACCGCGACCTCGATCTGGCCAGCATCGAAGGCGAGTATGACGACACGGCGGGGTTCGCGGCCTTTGACCCGCTCGCGCCCTACAACCGGGTAGTCCACGGCTTCAACGACCGGCTCTACCTGTGGGTGCTTGACCCCCTCGCCCGCGGCTACGCCTGGGCCATTCCCGAGGCCCCGCGTCGCGGCGTGGACAATTTCTTCGAGAACCTGGGCGCCCCGGTGCGCGTCTGCAACAACCTCTTCCAGCTCAAGCCTTTCCAGGCCGGGCGTGAACTGGCGCGCTTCGCCAACAACACGACCTTCGGGGTGCTGGGCTTCAGCCGGGCCGCGGAGAAACACTTCGGACTCGCCAAGTACGACGAGGACTTCGGGCAGACGCTCGGGGTCTGCGGCCTGGGCGGCGGCCCCTACGTCGTCTGGCCGTTCCTCGGCCCCTCGAACCTGCGCGACACCGTCGGGCTGGTCGGCGACGCCCTGCTCTCCCCGACCACCTACCTCACGCAGGATCCGCCCGGCCTGGGGCCGGGACTTTTCGCCGGGCGCAGCCTCAACAGCGCCTCGCTCCGCCTCGGCGACTACCAAGAGATGAAGAAGGGCGCACTCGACCCCTATCTGTTCTTCCGCGACGCCTACACGCAGAACCGCGCCAGCCACATCGAGAAGTAGGCGGGCGCCACGTCGGGGATGGCCCGCCGCCCGCGCCACGGCCCCGGCCCGAACGGCGCAATGCCAAGCCGCAAGACGCGAAGCCGACTGATGCGGAACATGCTGCGATGACCGCACGGCTTCGTGACCGGCAGGCATGACTGGCCGCGACGCGCGCGGGCATGATGTAGCCGCACCGCCTGGACGGGATCGTTGCGGACGTCAGACGCCCCGGCGTCCTGGCGGCCCATCAAGCGGTCGGGCCAGGAACTCGGCGAGGAAACGGGCCGTGTGGGAACGGCCCGCGTTTGCGGACTCCGCAAGCTGCTCGGGGGTGCCCCGGGCCACCAGGCGGCCGCCGCCGTCGCCGCCCTCCGGCCCGAGGTCGAGGATCCAGTCGGCCTCGGCGATCACATCGAGGTTGTGCTCGATGACGATCAGGGTATGCCCGGCGTCAACTAGGCGATGGAGGACGCGGATCAGGCGCACGACGTCGGCCATGTGCAGGCCGATGGTCGGCTCGTCGAGGACGTAGAGCGTGCCGCCGGCCCGCGCCGCGCCGTCCGCGGCCGCCGGGTCGCGCACCTTGGCCAGCTCGGTGACCAGCTTGATGCGCTGGGCCTCGCCGCCGCTCAGCGTCGGACTCTGCTGGCCGAGCGTCAGATACCCGAGCCCGACGTCTTCGAGCAGGCGCAGCGGCCGCTCGATGGCGGGATGGTTGGCAAAGAACCGCACCGCCTCCTCCACGGTCATCGCCAGCACGTCGGCGATGCTCTTCCCCTGGTAGGTGACCGCGACGGTCTCGGGGTTGAAGCGCCGCCCGGCGCACGCCTCGCAGGGCACGTTCACGTCGGGCAGGAAGCTCATCTCGATCTTCTTCATGCCCTGGCCCTCGCAGGCTTCACAGCGGCCGCCGGCGACATTGAAGGAGAAGCGGCCGGGCTTGTAGCCGCGCAGCCGCGCCTCGGGGGTGGCGGCGAAGAGGCGCCGGACATCGTCCCAGAACCCGACGTAGGTGGCGGGGCACGAGCGCGGGGTGTTGCCGATCGGCGTCTGGTCCACTTCGAGCACCCGTTGCACCCACTCGACGCCCCGCAACCCGCCGCAGCCGCGGAGACGGCCGGCCAGCGCCTTCGCCGCCTTCGCCCCGCGTCTCCCCCCCCGGCGCGACAGAATGCGGCGCAGGTTGTCGTGGAGGACCTCGCGAACCAGGGTGCTCTTGCCGCTGCCGCTGACGCCGGTCACGCAGACCAGGCGGCCGACCGGGATGCGGACATCGAGGCCGGCCAGGTTGTGCAACGAGGCCTTGGCGATCTCGATGGCCGGCGAACGGCGGGTCACGGGCCGCCGCGGGAAGAGCGGGTGGCGGAGCGGTTCGCGCAACAGGCGTCCGGTGACGGAGGCCTTCGAACGCATGATCTGCCGCAACGTCCCGGCGGCGACGACCTCCCCGCCATGCACCCCGGCCCCCGGCCCCAAATCAATGATGTGCCCGGCCCGGCGGATCGTCGTCTCATCGTGTTCGACGACAACCACGGTGTTGCCCTTGGCGCGCAACTCCCCAAGGGTGTCGAGGAGCATGAGGTTGTCGCGGGCATGCAGGCCGATGGTCGGCTCGTCGAGGATGTAGCAGACCCCGCGCAGGGTCGAACCCAGCTGGGCCGCCAGGCGGATGCGCTGGGCCTCGCCGCCGCTGAGGGTGGGCGCCGAACGGTCGAGCTGCAGGTAGGACAGCCCGACCTGCCTGAGGAAGCCCAGCCGCGATCGCAGCTCGGCGAGGATGTCGCGGCCGATGTCAAGGTCGCGTCCGCTCAGGCGGAGCGTCTCGAGCCAGGCGGCGGCCTCGACGATCGAAAGGGCGCCGAGGTCGGCGATCGAGCGGTCGTGGAAGCGGACCGCGAGGGCCTCGGGCCGCAGGCGTTGGCCGTGGCACTCGGGGCAGATGCGTTCAGCCCCGTCCCACCAGGCGTTCCACCAGATCTCCTCGCCGGTCTGCTCGGCGTCGAAGCCGCGCATGAGCAGGCCCGTGCCGTAGCACGCCGGGCACCAGCCGTGCTTGGAGTTGTAGGAGAACAGCCGCGGGTCGAGCTCGGGGAAGCTGCGCCCGCAGTCCGGGCAGGCACGGCGGATCGAGAAGACCTCCGGCGGCACGTCGGTGGAGGCACCGGCCCGGCCGCCGCCCGCGGGTTGCACGATGAGCACGCCCTTGCCGTAAGTCAGCCCGTCGGCCACCAGCCCGGCCAGCCGCGGCTCCTCGCGCGGCACGATGCGCAGCTCGCCGACCGGCAGGCTGATCGAGTGCTCCTTGAAGCGGTCCAGCGGCGGCCAGCGCCGCGTCGGCAGCGCCTCGCCGTCCACCCACAGGGACTCGAAGCCCTTGGCGGCCGCCCACTTGGCCAGATCGGTGTAGTAACCCCGGCGCGCCGTGACCAGCGGGGCGAGCAGGGCGACCGTCTCGCCGCGGCGCGTGCGCATCAGGCGGGCCAGGATGGCGGCCGGGGTCTGCGGCTGGATCGGCACCTTGCACCCCGGACAGTACTGGGTGCCAAGTTTGACGAACAGCAACCGCAGGAAATGATGGATCTCGGTGACCGTGGCGACCGTGCTCTTACGGCCGCCGCGGCTGGTGCGCTGCTCGATGGCGACGGTCGGCGGGATGCCCAGCACCGCGTCCACGTCCGCCCGCGCCGCCGGTTGCACGAACTGCCGGGCGTAGGCATTGAGCGATTCCAGATAGCGGCGCTGCCCCTCGGCGAACAGGATGTCGAAGGCAACGGTGCTCTTGCCGCTGCCGCTGACGCCGGTGATCACGGAGAACTGGTCGCGGGGGATGGAGACGTTGACGGATTTCAGGTTGTGCTCGCGCGCCCCGTGGATGCGGATGGCGTTGCCCGAGGGCGCGGGCGTGGCGGCGCCCGTTCCGGTGTGCGCGGAGACGCGCGGCGGCACGGCGCGGAGGGCGGCCCCGGTGTGGCTGCGCGGGCAGCGGGCAACGGCCTCGACTGGGCCGGCGCAGACGATTTCGCCCCCCGCCTCGCCGCCCTCGGGCCCGAGGTCAATGATCCAGTCGGCGGCACGGATGACATCCAAGTTGTGCTCGATCACGACGAGGGAGTGGCCCTGATCGAGCAGCGCCCGGAAGGCGGCCAGGAGGACGGCGATGTCGTGGAAATGCAGCCCCGTGGTCGGTTCGTCGAAGAGGAACAGCGTGGGGCCGCGGCCGCCGGTTGCGGAGTCCGCAAGGTGGCCGGCCAGCTTGAGCCGCTGAGCCTCGCCGCCGCTCAGGGTGGGGACCGGCTGGCCGAGCCTGAGATAGTCGAGCCCGACCGCCCGCAGGGGGTCGAGCCCACGCCGCACCGCCGGGCGGCCGGCGAAGAAGACGCACGCCTCGGACACGGTCATGTCGAGCGTGTCGGCGATGGACTTGCCGTTGAGCGTGACGTCGAGGACCTCGGGCCGGAAGCGCCGGCCGTCGCAGTCGGGGCAGCGCAGGTAGACGTCGCTGAGGAACTGCATCTCGATGCGTTGGAACCCGTTGCCGTTGCAGGTCGGGCAGCGCCCGGTGCCCGCGTTGAAGCTGAAGGTGCCGGCGTGGAAGCCGCGTTCGCGGGCCAGCGGCTCCTCGGCGTAGAGGCGGCGGATGGCGTCAAAGGCCCCGACGTAGCTGGCCGGGTTCGAACGCGTGGTGCGGCCGATCGGCGACTGGTCAACCAGGACGACGTCGGCCAGCGACTCGTGGCCGACCAGCTCGCGGTGGCGACCCACGCTGTCAACCGGTTTCTGCCTGAGCTTGCACAGGCCGTTGAAAAGCACGTCCTGGACCAGGCTGGACTTGCCGGAGCCGCTGACCCCCGTCACGCACACCAGCCGGCGCAGCGGAATGCGCACATCGAGCGACTTCAGGTTGTGCTCGGCGGCGCCGAGGATGTCGATGTACGCGGGTTCGGCCGGGGCGGCGGCCGCGGGGGGGCGGCGCCGGGCCGGCAGCGTGTCAGGCGGCGGGGCCGGGGGCGGCGGGGCCTCGCCGCGCAGGTAGGCGCCGGTCAGCGAACCGGGGCAGGCGAGGAGTTCGTCGAACCGGCCGAAGAAGACGACTTCGCCGCCGCGCTCCCCCGGGCCGGGGCCGAGGTCGAGAACACGGTCGGCGGCGCGGATGACGTCCGGGTCGTGCTCGACGACCACCAGCGAGTTGCCGGCGTCGCGCAGACGGTGGAGGACGCGGATGAGGCGGCCGATGTCCCGCGGGTGCAGGCCGATGCTCGGCTCGTCGAGGACGAAGAGGGTGTTGACCAGGGAGGTGCCCAGCGCCGTGGTCAGGTTGATGCGTTGGACTTCGCCGCCGCTGAGGGTGCGCGACTGGCGGTCGAGCGTGAGGTAGCTGAGTCCGACCTCGACGAGATAGCTCAGGCGGGTGCGGATTTCGCTGAGCAGCAGGTCGGCCGCATCGTCGAGCGGGGCCGGCAGTTGCAGAGTGTTGAAGAACTCCAGGCAGCGGTCCACAGGCAGGAGCATGACGTCGTGCAGGCTCAGCGGCGGGCCGCCGCTTCCGCCCAGCCGCCAGAGGAGCGCGTCGGGTTGGAGGCGGGCACCATGGCAGTCCGGGCACAGTCCGTAGGCGCGATACCGCGAGAGCAGCACACGGATGTGCATCTTGTAGGCCTTGCTCTCCAGCCAGTCGAAGAAGCGGCGCACACCGTACCACACGCTCTCGTCCCACTCGCCGTCGCCGTCAATCACCCAGCGTTGGTGCTCGGGCGACAGCTCGCCCCACGGCACGTCGGCCGGAACCTTGCGGCGGCGCGCGTACCGCAGCAGGTCGTCCTGACACTCGCGGTAGCTGTCGGTCTGAAACGGCTTGACCGCGCCGCCGGCCAGCGACCGCGAGGGGTCGGGGATGACCAGGTCGTAGTCCACGCCGATCACGCGGCCGAAGCCGCGGCAGGTCGGGCAGGCCCCGATGGGCGAGTTGAAGGAAAACAGGTTCGGGACGGGGTCGCGGTAGTGGACGTCGCAGTCCGGGCAGTGGAGGTCGGCCGAGAAACGCAGGGGCGCGCCCGGCGTGCCGTCGGCGTCCAGCGGCCGCACATCGAGGCGGCCGTGGCCGTGCCGGAGGGCGGTTTCGATGTCCTCGACCGTGCGCGGACGGCGGGCGGCGTCAAAGCGCGCGCGGCTGTGGATGGCGCCGCGGATGCCGCCTTTGTCTTCGATCAGCCGGGTGTAGCCCTGCCGGGCAAGGAGGGCGCGGACCTCCTCGGCCGAGAAGTTGCGGGGCACGGTGACCGGGAAGACGACGAGGGCTGCGCGGCCGCGGAGGGCGGCGGCGGCCTTGTCGAAGATGCTGTCCGGCGTGTCGCGTTCGACGATCTTGCCGCAGCCACGGCAGTGGAGGCGGGCGGCGCGGGCAAAGAGCAGTTTGAGGTGGTCGTTCAGCTCGGTCATGGTGCCGACCGTTGAGCGCGAGGTCCGCACCGGGTTGGTCTGGTCAATCGCAATGGCCGGCGGGATGCCGTCTATGCGGTCGGCCCGCGGTTTGTCCATGCGTTCGAGGAACTGGCGGGCGTAGGGGGAGAAGGTCTCGACGTAGCGGCGCTGTCCCTCGGCGTAGATGGTGTCGAAGGCCAGCGAGGACTTGCCCGAGCCGCTGACGCCGGTGACGACGATGAGCTCGTTCAGGGGCAGGCGCAGGTCAAACCCTTTCAGGTTGTTCTGCGCAGCCCCCTTGATCTCGATGAAACCGGTTTTCACGCACACCTGTGTATGGCCGGGCGGTTGGCCCGGGCTTGTGTTGAGGCGACGGCCGACGCGTTCATGGCGACACGGGCAGCTGGGCCAAGGCCAGACGCCAGGCCCAGACGACCAGCGTGGCGCCGCCGACAAAGACGGGCGGCTGCAGCCAGCCGGGAACCCGCCAGTCAAGCAGCGGCAACAGGACCAGCCCAATGCCCGCCCCGCTGGCGAACCCGTAGTAGTGGCCGGCAACGTGAGTGCCCTCGGCGCTGCCCAGGAAATGCAGCAACGCCACCGCCGCGCCCATGGGAATCCACACCGGGTTCCAGATGCCGCGCACCCCGCCGTGCTCACGGTAGAGACGGCTGACCTGAAGCACCGCCAACAGCCCGAGGGCGCCGAACGACGCCGTCGAGGCGCCAAAGGCCGAGACCGGGTCGCGCTCCAGCCAGGCCGCCAGCGCATTGCCGCCAAACCCGCTCCCCAGGATGCCGAGCCAGCCGACGCCGTAGCCCACCATCCCTCCGATCGCATGGCCGAGGAAGAACAGGCACAGCGAGTTGGAGAGCAGGTGGGCGATGTCGCCGTGCAGGCACAACGCGGTCACGCACCGCCACCATTCGCCCGACTGGATGCGGGCCGGATCCGCGATGGCGACGTCCAGCGCCGAGGGTTCGTCGCCCGGCGGGCCGGCGAAGACGAACCAGCCAGTGAGGGCGGCGATGACGACGGCGGTGGCGAACAGGCTGGCGTTCGGGCTCAGGTCGAATGTGCCCAGCCGTTTCCGGCGGGGCGGCCAGTCCCGGTTGACCCGCTCGTATTCGCGCAGCTCGGCCAAGGCCCGTTCGGTTAGCCGCGCCGGAACCACAATGATCCAGCGCCCCTCGTGCCGCGCGATCTCGTGGCGGATGCGGGCGGCCGACAACGCCGCCCGCCAGCGCAAC
>MVZH01000032.1 GCA_002068325.1 Lentisphaerae bacterium ADurb.BinA184
CCGGGGCGAGCCCCGCGAGCCCCCGCGCGGGGGGCGGCCAAGCCGCCCCCGCAACCGGCAGGCATGGAGAGGCGTTTGAAGAAGGGAATCGTCATACAGCAAGTGTCAAACGGAAGTCAGGACTTGACAGATCCGGTTCCGGCGGCAGCCGCCCGCCTCCCGACCAGACACTCCAGACAGCGACAGGTCTCGATAGGCTTCGACAGGCACCGACAGGTCTCGAAAACCCTCGCGAAGAAAGGGCACGGCCAATGACAGAGACCGCGGACCAACGGCAACGGAACGGCGGGTTCGAATCGAAGCGTGACCACGGAAGGCGAGAACAGGGAGTGCGGACGATGAAAGAGACCCTTGGTGTCCTGGCGGCGGCGGTTCTGGCGGCAATTCTCTGCGGGTCGAGTGCATGGGCGGCCACCTACACCGCGACCTGGGTCGGGGGCGGCGACAACCTGTGGAACAACGCCGCGCAGTGGACCCCGACCACACGCTACCCGAACAACGGGCAACCTGGCGGCAGCGACACCTACGACGTGGTGATCAACGGCGGGGCGTCTACGCTGGCCCTGAACCAATCCGTGGCGGTCGAGGTGTTCTACTTCAACGGCGGTAGCATCAGCAACACCGGTTACACCCTTACGGTGAACCAGCATTCTGTCATCGGTGCGGCCAGCGACAACACGTTTCTCACCGGCAGCGGCACGCTGGTCGCCGACGACGGCCTTGATTTCCGGCCCATGCTGGACAACAACCCCCCGATCCGCAGTTCCTGGACGCTGAACCTGTCCGGAGCCAACTCGACCACCGGCGACCTCGGCTGGTACATGCGCAACACCGGCACGGTGAATATCCAGTCCGGAGCCACTTTCGAGGTTCGCGGGGATAGCTCTCTGACCATTGCCGACGCCAGCGGCATCATCAACAATGCGGGCACCTTCAGCCGCACGACGAAAACGACCGAGACCGAGGTTCAGAACCAGTTCAACAACCAGTCCACCGGCCTGGTCGAGGCCACCTCCGGCGGCCTGAAACTGACCGGCGGCGGGACGCACAGCGGCGATTTCACGGTGGCCGCCGGCAACACCCTGACCTTCGGCGGGACGCACACGTTCAACAGCGGCGCGTCGGTCAGCGGCGCCGGCAACGTGGCCTTCACCGGGCCGGCAACGTTCAACAGCGGCGCCACGCTGTCGGTCGGCGGCAACCTTACCAGTAGTGTTGCCCTGAGCGTCGCCGGAGCAACCGCGGTCACCGGCAATCTCACCGGCACCAGCAACGGTTTCCAGTTGAACGGCGCGGGGACGGTCAACGTCAACGGACGTTTCTACTGGAGTGGAGGCAGTGCGGGCGCGCCCAGCCTGAGCGGAACGGGGCAGATCAACGCCCTGGGCGGCATGACAATCACGGGTGCCGCCAACTACACGAACAACAAGACCATCAACCTGTACGGCGACTCCTCCATCGACAACAGCTCCGGCTGGTGGATCACCAACAACGGGGCGTACAACGTGCAGCCCGGGGCCATGCTGGAACTGAAGGCGTCCGGCGGCGCGACTGACATGGTGCGCGGCACCGGCGCGATCAACAACCAAGGCACCTTCTTCCGCGCGCAGCCCGGCCTGCACGGCGTCTCGTGTGCGATGAACAATACCGGCACCGTCCGCGCCGACAGCGGCGGCCAGTTGGACTTCACCGGAACCGTCGCCCAACTCTCCGGCACCACGCTGACCGGCGGCACCTGGCACGCCAAGGGCGGCACGATCAACCTGCCGGGCAGCAACCTGACCACCATCGGCAGCGGGGCGACGGTGATTCTGGAGAGCGGCGGTGCGATCAACCGCATCGGCTCGAGCCTGGCGACCGTCAACGGCACGATCGAAGTCAACGGCATGACCTTCACCCCCGCCGCCACGGTGACGGTCGGCACCACGGGCACCCTCGGCGGCACCGGAACCCTCGCGGCCAACATCCTCAGCTCGGGCATCACCAGCCCCGGGACATCGCCCGGCACACTCACCGTGACCGGGAGCTTCAGCCAGACGAGTGAGGGCACGCTGCGGATCGAGCTCGAAGGGCTCACCCAGGGCAGCCAGTACGACTACTTGAGTGTCTCCGGTTCCGCCAGTCTTGACGGCGGCCTGGAGATTGTGCTGGCCGAAGGCTTTGAACCGGTGTATGGCACCACGTTCGATGTCCTGACCGCCACGGCGGTGACCGGTGCCGGACTCGCCCTCGCCGGCCCCCATGCCGGGCTGTTCTCATGGAGCATCGTCAACGGCGACACGACCCTGCGGCTGACCTCCCTGATCCCCGAGCCGGCCTCCGGCCTGATCCTGGCGGCGGCCGGGCTGCTGGCGCTGCGACGTGGCACCGCCGCGCCGCGACCGCGGGCATAGGGCACGAATCCGCCGCGGGCGGAGAACAAAGCACGAACGCATGAAGCCCAAGAGCACGAATGCACCAAGCCCCGTGGGAAGGCGTTTCACGTTAATCGAGCTGCTGGTCGTGATCGCCATCATCGCGATCCTGGCCGCGCTGCTGTTGCCGGCGCTGACCTCGGCCCGCGAACGGGCGCGGCGGGTGGCCTGCCTGAGCGGCCTGCGGCAGCTCCACCTGGGCACGTGGCTCTACGTCAGCGACGAGGACGGGTGGCTGCCCAACAAGGAGACCTACACGCTGAAGGAGACCAGCCAGCAGTGCCGGTCGCGGGGCTCGACCGTCTACCTGGTCTTCGAGCGTTACTTGGGCTACGGGCGGATCGGGGTCTGTCCCTCGAACCCGCAGATCCCGGCGTGGATGGGCGGCATCTGCAAGGCCATACGGCCACCCGACGGGAATGGCGAATTCCTCTCCGGAACGGTATGGTATGTGGGTGGCGGCTATGACCGCGGCATCTGCGAGAGCCAGTCCGGCTGGTCCAGCCCGAACCCCGGGACCGGGCGGGTTCGCGAAGCGGCGATTGCCGGGCCGGGCAAATACGGCATCTGGACGGACCGCGTGTTCACCAGCTTCGATATGCCTGCGGAGTTCGCAAAATACCACAACCACGTGCCCCGCCTGGGCAGCGCCGCCGGCGGCAACGCGCTGTTCGCCGACGGGGCTGGCCGCTGGCTGGGGTTGGACCGGCCCTATCACATCGGCGTGGCCAACCGGCCCAACGGCCGCTGGTACACCCTGGGTACCTGGGACGGTGCCAGCCTCCCCCTCGGCCACCCGTGGAAGCTGCCCAATGCCGTCTGGATCTACCAGCAGGACAACACCGTCATCAACTACGCCGCGGACTGCAACGCGTATTAGCCGGCCATCGCCCCGCCGTCGCCGCGGGGAGCGCGGGGCAGGGGGCGCGGAGCCCGGAGCAGGGAGCGGGGAGCGCGACGATCGACACCGGCAGCACCGACTCCGGACTCGGCGGGTTCACGAACAATTTCGCCTTCGGCAATGTCGCCATCGTCAGCGGCGACACCGACGGCGCCTTCCAGTACTTGCAGGGGGTGGTCGTGGATACGTTCTACGGCAAGAAATGGGCCATCAGCTACGAAGCCGACCTCGCCGGCAACGCCTTCCTCGGCGGCAACGACGTGGCCCTGATGGCGATCCCCGAGCCGGCGTCGCTGGCCCTTCTCGCCCTGGCCGGCCTGCTGGCGCTGCGGCGGCGGGCGCGCAACGCATAGACTGGGCCGTTGGTCAACCGCAAAGCGCCAAGACGCAAAGCCACGAGAACACCAGGGTGCGAGGCCACACGGGCAGGGCATGGAAGCCCGGCCCGTCCGTGCGGTCCGCCCCATTCACCCCGTCCGACCCCACAGTCACTAAGGAGTCGCCCATGAGCCCGCTGTCCGGCCCGCTTCCCGTCCGCGGTTTCCTCCTGCACATCACCCACTACGATCCGGTGTGGTGCGCGCGCAAGGCGACGGAGAGGCCGTTCGATCTGAAGGTCGCCCTGGCGGTCATTGATGCGATGGCGGAGGCGGGGCTGAACCTGCTTATCGTTGATGCGAAGGACGCCGTGGCCTACGCCACGCACCCGGAGCTGGCGCGGCCGTACACACAGCCGATGCAGATACTCCACCGCCTGCGCGAGCATGCCTTCGCCCGCGGGATCGAGACGGCGGTGAAGCTGAACTTCTCGCAGAGCGCCCTGCACCAGCACAACCACTGGTTCCGCCCGTACCACGACCTCTTCGACAACGCGGAGTACTGGCAGCGCGGCTTCCAGGTCATCGATGAACTGGTTGCGGCGGTGCGGCCGAAGCGCTTCTTCCACATCGGGATGGACGAGGACCATGCGCGCAGCTACACCCAGTACGCCGCCGCCATCCAGACCCTCCATGGCGGGCTGGCGGCCCGAAGCCTGCGCACCCTCATCTGGAATGACTCGGCCTGCGCCTGGCCAGCGGCTGACATCCACAAGGAAAAATCGCTGTACGCCGAGGAGCGCATCCCGCGCGACGTCATCCAGGTGGTGTGGGACTACGCGGGCGCGGACCGGGCGGTGTTGGAGCGCATACGGGGCCGCGGATTCGAGGTGTGGGGTGCGCCGGGCTCGGACGTCCCGATGGTGGTCGCCATGCGCGACGCCCTCGTCGCCTGCGGCGGCGGCGGACTCGTGCTGACCCGGTGGATTCCATGCGTGGCCGAGAACCGCGAGCGCCTGGTCAGCCGTGTCCGCGAGTGGGCCACGGCGGCGGCGGAACCTTGCCGCGGCTGACCCGCACGCGGCAACCGGGCCGGCTCGGTGAGGCCGGGCCACACGGTCAACCAGCGGCGGCCAGTTCGCGAAAACGGGGGCGTTTTCACGCACTTGGCGGCGGCGGGGCCTTGCCGCGGCTGACCTGCACACGGCAACCGGGCCGGCCCGGGGAGGCCGGGCCGGATTGTGGGACGGAGGCGGGGAGTTCGCGAGAACGGGGGCATTTTCACGAACTCGGCGCCGCTGGGCCGGAGTGTCAACGCACGACGTGGACGTGGATCTGAGGGGCGGCGGACGCCTCCCCGGCCTTGGGCTTGGCGACCCCCATCTCGACGACGACGAAAGCCGAGCCGTCGGCGGCCATGGCACCCACCGGGCCCACATGCCCCTCGAGGCGGTAGAGGAAGGCGATCTTCGCGGCCGCCTCGCCCTCCCAGTCGGGGGCCAGCAGGAGCATGCCGGACGAGGGCCGGGCCTTGTTGTCCTCAGCCCTGTCTGTGGCGCAGGCGGTGACCCAGCGGCCCTCGGCGCTGGCCCACGGCCCGGCGAAACACCGTCCGTCCTGCAGCGACCAGAGCCGCGTGTCATCCGGGCCCAGGCCCGTCACCGCATCGTCCGACACCGCGCACAGACGGCCGCCGGGGAGGACCGCGACGCCGGTGGTGCGCGGCGGCGCATTGGGGACAGGCTTCAGTTCGAGCGGCTTGTCGGTGGCAAAGCGGCGCAGGGTGCCGTCGGGAAGCAGCAGGCAACCCGCCGTGCCGTCCCCGGCGAAGGCGATGCGGGGGCGTACGGGCGCGGTCTGGGGCGACGCCTGCAGGGCAACAGCTTCGACGGCTACCTTGCCCGTCACTTTGCCGCTGGCCGGGTCCACGATGCAGAAGGCGTTTCTGGGGAACGGGCCGTCCGGCCGTTCAGCCCCTCCGCCGGTCAGGAGCAGGATGCGGCCGCCGTCGGGGGTCACGGCGCTGGCCAGGAGGGGGACGCCGGCGCCTGGGGCCGCCGGCTGCCGCCACCTCACGCTCCCGTCTGCGGCCAGCCGCACCAGCGGACCGGACAGGCTGGAGGCTGACTCGGCCGCGAACAGCAGTTCCCCGCCGGGCAGTGGCAGGAGGCGGGCCCTGAGGTGGGCGGCCGCGGCCGCAGTCAGGGGCTCGATGGCCGTTTTCCAGCGCACGGCGCCGGTCTCGGCATCGAGGCAGACCACGGCGAGTTCGGCGGTGCTTCCGGCGACACAGACGGACTTGCCGTCGTTTGAGAAGTCCACGGTGTCGAGGGCGTCGAGGACGGCGGCCGCCTTCCAGCGTTCGCGGTTCGCGTACACATCCACGAGCCGGACCTCGCCCGCGGCCGTGCCCACCGCCAACAGCCGGCCATCGGGGGAGAAGGCGACACGGACCGCGGCAAGGACGGCGGGTTCGCCCGGCGCGCGCGCGGCGTCCTCGACCGTCACCTTGCAGACTTGGCAGGGCAGCACCATCTCCCCCTGCTTCACGTCGGGGGTGCGCACCCCGGGCGGGAACATGGGGATGCCCGGCGGCATCGGCCAGGCTGGCGGCATGGCCTCCTCGGCCAGCGCGGCAATGCCGAGGACGATCCCACAGAGCACGGCAGGGACACGGGTCGTTTTCATGGGCGGAATATCATGCCGGGGTGGGGGCGCTGCAAGCCACGGACGGCGGGGGCGGCGGGGCTGGAACACGCGGCCCGGGGGTCAGGCATTTGCGGCGGTGCGTGTTGCAGTTCGCGGCGCGCGGGGCAAATTACAGCGCCGTCTGCACGGAGACGACTGAGGACGCGTTCCGCCTATGAAAAACCTTGGGGGCAAGCCCGCCCCTCCCGCCAAGCCGCTAGCCAATGCGTACTGGGTGCTTCCCGGCCGTCTGCTGGCCGGCGAGTACCCCGGCGACTGGTCGGCGGCCACCGCGCGCAAGAGGGTTGATGGCCTGGTTGCCGCGGGGATCGATGTGTTCATAGACCTGACCGCCGAGCACGAGTCGGGCGGGTATGTGGGCATGTTGCGCGGCCGGAGGACGCCGGCCGGCCATGCGGTCAGCTACCGCCGGCTGGCGATCCCGGATTTCGGGGTGCCGACCGTCGAGGGGATGCGTGAGATTCTGGACCTGGTTGACCGGGCCCTGAAAGCCCGGCACCGCATCTACCTGCACTGTTTGGGTGGGGTCGGCCGCACCGGGCTGGTGGTCGGGTGCTGGCTGGTGCGGCACGGGCACACGGGCGAGGAGGCGCTGGCCGAGGTGGCGCGTCTGTTCAGGACTATGCCCAAGTCCGATTTCCACCACAACTCGCCGGAATCCGACGGGCAGCAGCAGTTTGTCCTGGCCTGGTCGGCGGCTGAGGGAGAGCCGCCGCCGGGCTGACCCGCCACGCCGAAACCGCCAGCCCGCCCGCGTTGACGGACAGTTGAAACGCACGTGCGCGGGGTTACCCCCATAGAGAGCGGCCGGTCGGCCTTGCTGCGCAGGTGGCGCCCTTGTTCCGCATCATGCGAAAACTCCCTGCCCCGGCGTGTTGCGCGGTCCGCGCCCCGGTGGCGGCCGCGTTGCTTGGCCTGGTCGCGGCGACGCTGTCCGCGGCGGAGCCGTGGCGGGTTCCCGAGGCGCTTCAACGGAAGGCGCTCCGCGTTGAGCCGTACCCCGGCGAGGCTCGGGCGGTCTCGACCGACCTCTGCCTGCCGGTGCCGACGGAGGAAGGCAAGACGCCGGGGGTGGTGCTCGTGGACGCGGCCGGGCAGCGACGGCCCGTGCGCGTCCTGTCGCGGCTCGGCAGCCGGCTGAAGATCCTCTTCGAGGCGGCGGAGGAGGAGAGCCTGTGGGCGTATGTGGTGGAGAACGCCCCTGACGGCGAGGCGGCGGCGCCCCGCTCGGGACTGCTTCACGAGAGCCGGGCCTACAACGGCGAGACTGTGGACTCGCTGGCCCAGTTCGAGGGGCTGTGGAAGACGGCCACGCCCCAGGGCGCGCGCTTCGAGGAGGCGGTCTTCGCCGCGCACAATCCGTTCGGCCCGGCGGCGGCGTCCCTGCATCGCTATGACGGAGTGTTGCGGATCGAGACGGCGGGCGAGTACACCTTCTGCACGGCCTCGTCCGACGCCTCCTTCCTGCTGATTGACGGGAAGCCGGTGGTGTCGTGGCCGGGGCGGCACGGGCCCGAGGGCGGGCTGGGCGGGCAGCAGCGCGGCGGCGTCACGCTGGCCCCCGGGCCGCACCGCTTTGCCTACCTGCACGCCAACTGCGGCGAGCCCCTCTACGCCATCGCGGCTTGGATCCTGCCCGGCGAGAAGCCGCATGAGGTGATCCCGTCGGCGGCCTTCACCCCCGCGGCCTACGCGCAGGTCGGCCGGCTCGAACACCGCGAGGGCGGCGAGAGCGCCGACTTCACGTGGGAGAACCAGTACATGGCCACCTTCGGCACGCGGGCGGTCTACCGGCTCGAATTCCAGGCCGCCGCGCCGCGCGACGGCGAAGCCGCGACCGTCGAATGGGACTTCGGTGACGGCACCCGCGGCGCCGGGCTGGTGACCACGCACGCCTACTTCCGCCCCGGCGACTACCGTGTCACGCTCACCCTGTCCGTCGCGGGCCGCCCCCGGCGCCTGACCCAGGCGGTCGCCGTCAGGCCGCGCTACGGGCAGAGCGAGAATGACGAGGCCGCGGCGCTGGCGCTGTTGCGCGAGGGGGTGGCGCAGGAGCAGTCCGGCGGCATCCAGCCCGAGGGCTACGCGACGCTGACCCTGGGCTTCCTGTTCTATCTGCAGGAGGGCGCCGCCGCCGAGTTCGCGCCGCGGGCCCTCGCGCAGGCCGCCGCGGTTCCGGCCGCCGACATCTTCCCGCTCTTCTACCGGCTTGGACGCGACGTGCAGAGCGTGGGCGAGCGCTACGACCTCGCCGAGGCGTGTTTCCGGGTGGTGCTCGAACGCGAGGCCCAACCCGAGCTGCGCGCGCAGGCCGCCCTGCACGCCGCCGGGATGCTGATCCATTGCCAGGACCGCCCCGCCGAGGCCCGCGCGCTGCTCGAAACCGTGGCCGACGCGCATCTGGTCAACGAGTGGGAACGTCGGCTGCTGCGCATCTACCAGGCCGACTGTGCGCTCGTGCTCGACGGTGTCGCCGACGCGCGCAAGGCCTATGCGGCCGTCGCCCCCCACAAACCCCTGATCGTCGGCGGCGAACTCGACCGCAAGGCGCTCTCGGACTACAACAGCCGTTACCTGCGCCTGCGCAATCTGCTCGCGCAGAGACTCTACCCGGAGGCGCTCGAAGAGCTCAGCATCATCGAGTGGGAGACGCCGGAGGAGAAGATGTCCCCCTCGCTGAACCTGCTCAAGGTCGAGGCGCTGGCCGGCAATGGGCAGCCGCGCAAGGCCATCGTCTGCCTCGAACGGGCGTTGCTGGCGGCGGCCGACGACACCTTTCGCCCGCGGTTGCGGCTGAAGCTGGCCGAGCTGTGCCTGGCCAACGGCCTGCTGGCCAAGGCGCGGGTGCAGGCCGAGGAGATCCGCCGCGAGAGTCCGCAGTCCCCCGATGAGGTTGAGGCGCGCGCCCTGCTGGCCGAGGTGGAGCGGCGCGTCCAGGAGGCCCGACCATGAAGGCCCGTCGTTCCGTCGCACGCGGGTGCGGTGTTGTCCGGCCGTCGAGTTGCCGTAGGCTGTGGCTGGCGGTGGGCGCGGCCGTCGTGTTCTGCGCCGCGGACGGGCACGCCGCCAACGAGGATGACTTCCTGCGTCCGGTGGGGCGGCCCCCGGTGGCGGCGCCCCAGCGCCGGCAGGGCGGCGAGGCGTTGCCGCCGCTGCCGCTGCCCGCCACCCCGCTGCGGCGGAGCGAGAAGAAGCGGCCGCCCAGCCCGGCGACGCTCATCGGCAAGGTGGTCTGGGGATCGTACCTGGACTACACGTGGGACGACGGCCAGGTCACCCGCGTCTACGACTGGAACATGGTGCCCGCCGACTGCCAGCAGGTTCTGCGCGCCGCCCGCGAACACCTCGGGCTCGAATACAAGGCGGAGACCACCAACCTGCAGACCTTCAACGCCACGCCGGCGGAGATGCCCGTCCTCCACTTCTCGGGCGGGCGCAGCCTGAAGTTCAGCGACCGCGACCGTGAGACGCTCCGCAAATACCTGCTGGCCGGCGGCACGGTGTGGTTCGACTCGGTGGTCGGGTCGCCGTACTTCTACAAGTCCGCCCTTGAGGAGCTCGGGCACATCCTGCCGGAATCGCCGCCCCGGCGCATCCCCCCCGACCACCCGGTCTTCCACATGATCCAGGACGCCGTCAAGGTCAGCACCAGGACCGAGAGCGACGTGCCGCCGGTGCTCGAAGGCGTATACATCGGCTCCCGGCTCGCCGCCGTGGTCTCGCCCTTCGGCCTCGGGGTGGGGTGGGACAACGCCAGCCCGCACCTCATCCCGGACGCCAATTTCTACGACGCCAAGTCGTCCTACCTGCTCGGGCTGAACCTGGTCGCCTACGCAGTCGGCTACTTCCGTGTCGGGCAGTCACACGCCCGCGCCGACACCTACCGCGCCGAGGATCTGGTTGACAACCCGGACGCACTCGTCTTCGCCCAGCTGCGCACCAACGGCGTGTGGAACACCGAACCCGGCGCCGCCGGCAACCTCCTGCGCTACCTGGACCGCAACCTCCAGGTCAAGGCCAGCTACTTGAAGAAGGCGGTGACGGCCGGGCGCGACCCGCTCGACGCCTACGCCTTCCTCTACCTGTCCGGCATCACCGATTTCCAGTTCTCGCCCGAGGAGCGCGCCGCCCTCCGCGACTACGTCCTCAAAGGCGGCTACCTGCTGGTTGACAACTCGCTCGGGCTGTCGGAGTTCGACCGCGCCGCGCGCGGCGAGCTGGCCAGAATCTTCGGCGACGACTGTCTGACCCGGGTGCCGGCGGACCACCCCGTTTTCACGGCCGGCCCCTATCCCATGGCGGCCGCCAACTACACCCTGGCCGTGCGCGCCCGCAACCCCGACTTGAAGACCCCGTGGCTGGAAGGCGTGCGCATCCAGGACGAGTACCGCGTCTTCTACAGCCCCATGGACCTGGCCGCCGGCTGGCAGGGCGACGATCACCCCCTGGCCTGTGGCTACGCCCCCGGCGACGCCCTCCAGATGGGCGCCAACCTCGTAACCTTCTTCATGACCCACTGATGGACGCCTCTCTGCGGAGGATTCCCCAGGGGCCGCGAGGCGGCCGGGAGCCCACACCGCAAGGCGCATCACAACGGCCGCGCAACCGTCCCACATGACCACGACAAACCGCATCGCGACAAGGTGCCGCGACGCACAACCCGCGGAGTCACCGGCGCAGGCCGCCGGTTCCAGGCGACCCACGGCCCACGTTTCCCCGAGGAGGCCTCGATGCCCACGGTTGACTTGAAGGTGCTGCAGGACGACGTGGCCCGGCTGCGGGACTTCCACCAGCGGCTGCGTCACGAACTGGCCAAGGTCATCGTCGGCCAGCAGGACATCATTGACCAGGTGCTGGTCTCGCTGCTGGCCGACGGGCACTGCCTGCTGCTCGGCGTTCCCGGCCTCGCCAAGACCCTTCTGGTGCGCTGCCTGGCGGAGGCCATGGACTTGATCTTCAAGCGCATCCAGTTCACCCCGGATCTGATGCCTTCGGACATCACCGGCGCCGAGATCCTCGACGAGGAGCTGGGCAGCGGCCACCGCTCCCTGCGCTTCGTCAAGGGGCCGGTCTTCACCAACCTGCTGCTGGCCGACGAGATCAACCGCACGCCGCCCAAGACGCAGGCCGCCCTGCTGGAGGCCATGCAGGAACGCCACGTGACCTGCAGCGGCGAACGGTTCGAACTGCCCAGGCCGTTCTTCGTCCTCGCCACCCAGAACCCCATCGAACAGGAAGGCACCTACCCCCTGCCCGAGGCGCAGCTCGACCGCTTCATGTTCCTGCTGCGCATGACCTACACCAGCCGCGCCGAGGAAATCCAGATCTTGCGCCAGACCACCGTCAACCGCGCCGTCGCCATCGCCAAGGTCACGACCGGCCCCGAGATCGTCGCCCTCCAGCACACGGTGCGCGACATCCCGGTCAGCGACCACGTCCTGGCCTACTGCACCGACCTGGCCCGCCACAGCCGTCCCGAGGAGCCGGCCGCCTCGGAGTTTGTCAAACGCAATCTCAACTATGGCGCCGGGCCGCGGGCCGGCCAGTTCCTGGTGCTGGCCGCCAAGGCCTGGGCGGGGCTCGACGGGCGGCTGAATGTCTGCTGCGATGACGTCCGCCGCAACGCGCACGCCGTCTTCCGCCACCGGGTCTCCTGCAATTTCCACGCCGCCAGCGAGGGCATTGATGTGGACCGCGTCATTGACCACCTCCTGAAAACCGTCCCCGAGCCGGATGCCCAATGAGGCGGCGATGGCATCGAACGACGCCGGCGCCCCGCACCCCGCCGGGGTGCCCACGGGGGTGGACATGGCGTGGCCCCCCGGCTCCGCCGGGGGCTACAAACCTTCGCCCCGTTGGGGCCCCCGCCCCCGCACCCCGCAGGGGTCCAGGTACGTAACCCCCGCTGAAACCGGGGGACCTTGACCATGGCACCTGACGCCCATCCTCAATACCGCTTCCTGCCGCCCGAGACGCTGGACTCGCTGCGCAACATCGAGATCGTGGCGCGCGGACTGGTCGAAGGCACGATCACCGGGTTGCACCGCTCGCCCTACCACGGCTTCTCGGCCGAGTTCGCCGAGCACCGCAAGTACTGCCCCGGCGACCCCGTGCGCCACCTCGACTGGATGATCTACGCCAAGTCCGACCGTTACTTCGTCAAGCAGTTTGAGGAGGAGACCAACACCCGCAGCTACATCGTGCTCGACCGCTCGCGTTCGATGGCGCTGGGGTCGCGCGCCCTGCACAAGTTCCACTACGCCTGCTACCTGGCCGCCGCCTTCATGTACCTGTTCCAGCGCCAGCGCGACGCCGTCGGCCTGTTCACCTATTCCGGCCAGGTGGACGACTACTTCGCAGCCCGCAACTCGCGCCGCCACTTCCTGTCGCTGCTGGCGCACCTGGAGAGCCTGCGCCCCGGCGACGTCTCGCACGCGGCCCCCTGCTTCCACCAGGTCGCCGAGGCGGTGCACCGGCGCTCCCTGGTGATTGTGCTGTCGGACTTCTTCGACCCGGAACCGGAGTTCATCCGGGCGCTCCAGCACTTCCGCTACAAGCAGTGCGAGGTCGTGCTCTTCCAGATCCTCGACCCGCTGGAGACCGAGTTCCCCTACCGCGGCCTGGTCGAGTTCCGTGACTTGGAGACCGACGAGATCATCGAGGTGGAAAGCCTCGACTACCGCGACCTCTACCTGGCCGACCTCCAGGCCTACGTCAGCCAGCTGAAGCTGCTCTGCAACCGCATGAACATCACCTTCGAGCCGCTGACCACGCACACCGGGTTTGAGAAGGCCCTGCTCGCCTATTTCCACAAGCGGGAGCTGATGTTCTGATGAACTTCGGCAACCCCCTCTTCCTGTGGGCCCTGCCGGCCGTCGCGCTGCCGGTGCTGCTGCACCTGTTCTTCCGCCGCCGCCGTACCCGCGTCGAGTTCTCGACTCTGCAGTTCTTCCGCGTCCGGCAACGCTACCTCGCGCACCGCCGCCGGCTGCGGGAGATTCTGCTCCTGCTGTTGCGCACCCTGGCGTTGCTGTTCATCATCCTCGCCCTCGCCCGCCCCCTCCTGCACCGCAGCGGCTTCAGCCTCGGGGCGCGCACCGACGCGGTCATCATCCTCGACGACTCGCTCTCGATGGGCCGCAAGATCAGCACCGGCGGCAGCGCCCTCGACCTGGCCCGCGCCAAGGCCCTCGAGATCCTCGACACCCTGCGCGAGGGCGACGGCGCCGCCCTCGTGCTGACCTCGGGCCGCGAAGGCCTCGCGCTGACCCGCCGCCGGCAAGATGTGCGCGCCGCCATCGAAGCGGCCTTCCTGACCGCCGCCTCCGGGTCGTTCGCCTCCGCCGTGGCGCAGGCCGAGCACGCCTTGGGCTCGTCCTCCAGCCCCAACCGCGAGCTGTTCCTGATCTCCGACTTCCAGAAGGCGCAGATTCCCGCCGCGCCGGTTCCCTTCCGCCAGGCCGGCGCCGCCCGCGTCTATGCCCTGCCCATCGAGGGGCCGACCGACAATGTCTCCGCCGGCCCGGTTGACCTGAGCCCGCGCCCCAAGTCGGTCAACCATCTCGTCACCGTCCCCGTGACCCTGGTCAACCACGGCGATGCCGAGCGCGGGGTGGACGTGTCGCTCAGCGTGAACGGCGAGACCGTGCGCAAGGACTTCGTGTCGCTGCCGCCGGGCCGCCCGCTGCGCCACGTCTTTGAGTACGTCCCCACCCGCGCCGGGGTGTGCGCAGGCTACGTCAAGGTCGAGGATGAGGGCCTGGAGATGGACAACCGCGCGCCCTTCTGCTTCGAGGTCGTCGAAGCCCTGAATGTGCTGCTCGTGCAGTCCGACATCATGGACCGTTCGGACCCCTTCGTCTACTTGCGCGCCGCCCTCTGCCCGCCCGGCGCCGAGGCGCTCAACGGCATGCGCGCCGAAACCACCTACCTGCAGGAGCTCTCCCCGGCCCGGTTGCGCGACACCCACGTGGCCGTGCTCTGCGACCCGCCCCCGCTGGCCGCCGCCACCGCCGCCACCCTCGAAGACTTCGTCGAGCGCGGCGGCGCCGTGCTCTGCTTCCCCGGCCCCCGCCTGGCCGCCGACACCTTCTCCGCCTGTCGCCGGCTCCCGCTTGACGGGGTGTGCGGCGAGCGCGAGACCGTGCAGGCCAAGGGGATCGAACTCGGCGGCCCCCTGGCCGGCCTGGGCGACATCCTGCAGCTCGACCTCCTCGAATGGCGCGGCCTCCACCGCCTGGCCGCCGAGCCGCCGTGGCGCGCCCTGGCCACGGTGGGCGGGCGCCCCGCCATCGTCGAGGCCCCGGCCGGGCAGGGACGCTGGCTGTTCACCGCCTTCCCGCCGCGCCGCGAGTGCTCGAACTGGCCGGAGCTGAAGTCCTTCCCCGTCGTCATGATCCACCTCGTGGACGCGGCGGCCCACGAACGTCTGCGCACGCCGCCGCTGGAGTGCGGCAAGGCCCTGCACGCCACCCCCGCCGGCCCCGGCCCGGTCACGGTGGCCGACATGGCCGGCGCGCTCCCGCCGGCCAGCCTGCCGCCGGACCGCCCGGTTTTCACCGAGACCTGGCGGCCCGCCGTCCTGCGCCTCGATGGCGCCCTCGAACGGCACGTCGTGCTGACCGCCAACGCGGGCGAGAGCGCCCTCGCCGCGGTCGCCCCGGGCGGGGCCGGCGAGCGCGTCGTCGCCGCCCGTGTGCAGACCTTGCGCACCGCGTCGCAGATCGCTTCGCAGATCCGCAAGTACCGGGCCGGCAATGACTTGTCGGGGATCTTCCTCGTGTTTGCGGTGCTGGCCTTGACCGCCGAGTGCCTGATCGGCAACCGCTACGGCCTGACGGGGCTGCGCGGGCCCGCGGTTGCCGCGGGGGAGGCCCCCGCGTGATCGCCTTCTACCCGTTGCTGCCAGGCTGGTTGATTGCCGTGCTGCTGGCGGCCGCCGTGACGGCCGTGTTCGTCGCCTACCGGCACCGCAACCCGGTCGCCTCCCCGCGCCAGCACGCGCTGCTCATGGGGCTGCGGCTGCTCACCCTGGTTGTCCTCACCCTCATCCTCCTCTGCCCCGGCACGGTGGTGGACGACCTCAACGCCCAGCGCTCACACGTGGTCTTCCTGATGGACCGCTCGGCCTCGATGGGTGTGCGTGACATGCCGGCGGCCGCCAGCCGCCACGCCGCCGCCGTCAAATTCGTCACCGGCCTGGACCTGAGCGCGCTCTCCGACTACCCGGTCCGGCACTATGCGTTCAACGACAAGGCCGAGCCCCTCGCGGCGCCCGCCGCCCTCAGCGAATCCGGCCCCCAGGGCGGCACCGACTACGCCGAGGCCTTCCGCCGGGTCGAGACCGACATCGGCGCCGCCCGCGCCGCCGCCATCGTCATGGTCTCGGACGGGATTGACCTCGCGCCCCCCGGCGCCGCCAGCACCTCGATCCCCGTCTTCTGCGTGCGCACCGGAACCGACCTCGCGGCCGCCAGGGACCTCGGACTCGACCGCTTCACCTTCCCCGCCAAGGTCAACCAGGGCGACGAGGTGACGTTCGACATCCCCGTCTCGCTCTCCGGATACCCCGCGGCGCAACGGGCCGAACTGGCCATCACCGTTGATGCCGCGGCCCCGCAGCGGCGGCCGCTCGAACTGGTCGCCGGACGACCGCACGGCGAGACGTTCTCGCACCGTTTCGACGCCGAGGGCATGCACGTCGTCGGCCTCGAACTGTCCGAGCTGCCCGACGAGGCGACCCTGCTCAACAACCGCCGCGAACTGGCGATCGAGGTGGTGCGCGCCCGCACCGAGCTGCTCGCCTACTTCCCGATCCTGACCAACAGCTTCCGGCCCCTGCTGCGTGAGTTCGAGAACGATGAGGAGGTCGTCTTCACCGCCTGTTACCGGATGGCGGGCGAGGCCTACGGGCTGCGCGGACGCACCCCGAACACGGCGTTCATCCGCGGCCTCGAGGGCGCGGCGGAGGCGCTGCGCCAGATGAATGCCGTCATCTTGGGCGCGCACAATGGCGACCTGCTCAGCCCGGCCGACGCCCAGACCCTCGACCGCTACGTGTCCGCCGGCGGCAGCCTGATCCTCCTGGGCGGCGGAGACTCCTTCGGCGAGCTGCCGGCCGACTCGCCGCTGCGCGAGCTGTCCCCGGTCACCCACCTCGAAAAGCCCTTCACCGACGAGCGCTTCACCGTGGCCGTGGATCCCGCCGAGAACGGGGCGCTGGCCCGGCAGGTGCGTGAGATTCTCGCCGCCGACGGACAGCCCGAAGACCTCGTGCTGACCGGCATTGATCACGTCAGGGACGTCAAGCCCAACGCCCGGGTGCTGCTCTGGGCCGAGGGCGCGCAACGCCTGCCGCTGCTGGTCTGGCAACCCTACGGACAGGGCAAGGTCATCGCCCTGCTGACCAATGCCATGCACACCTGGGGCACGGGCGAGACGCGCGACCGCAACTACGGGCTGTTCTGGCGGCAGCTCATCGCCCTGGCCCGCACCACCGATGACGCCGCCGACATCCTGCAGTTCACCGTCAACAAGAGCGAACTGACGACCGAGGACAGCCTGACGGTGTCCGCGACGGCGCGGCCGCCCGCCGGCCTCGATGAGGCGGCCATCACCGTACGGGCGGAGCTCCTCGCCGCCGACGGCAATCCGCTCCGCGCGCAGGATCTGGCGCGCCGCGACGGCGTCCACACCGGGGAGTTCGCGCCGCTGCCGGCCGGCCGCTACGTCCTGCGGGTGCAGGTTCTCAGCGGCGAGCAGATCCTGCGGCAACGCTTCCGCTGCCTGCTGGTGGGGGAGATCTCGCGCGAGGGCACGGACGTGCGGTCGGGCGATGCGGTCTTCCGGCGCCTCAGCCCGCCCAGCCGCATCTACACGCCGGATCAGGGGGCGATGCTGGTGCAGGATCTGCGGGCCGCGGTGCTGAAGAACAAGATCGAACGCGAGCTGTTCGTCATCTACGAGAGCCCGCTGCCGCTGATCGTCGTCCTCGGGCTCCTCCTGGCCGAATGGTTCCTGCGCCGCCGCTTCAACCTGTTCTGACGATGAGACACGGCGCGACGCGGCCTCTCTGCCCCCAGGCGCCGAACGGCGGACGCGAACGCCCGCCGCCGGCGGCCCGCCCCTGGCGCCGCCGCCGGAAGAGCGCAAGCGTGCCCAGCGCGAGGGCGGCCAGCGCCGAGGGTTCGGGCACATACAGGACGGCCGACGCGGTGATGTTGTCGATGAAGCCCTCGATCGCGGTGAACTGGTAGCCGCGGTCGTTCTCGTAGTACATCCCCATGTAGACGTCGCCCGACGTGCGCGACCACCAGTACGACGGGGTGATCATCGAGGACGGCAGCGACCGGCTGCCGATCAGCACGCCGTCACTGTACAGCGACCACTCGTACGAGGCGGTGTCCGCGGCCGGCGTGGCGCCGCCCAGCGTGGTGACGTCCATCCGCACCTCGACCAGATGCCACTGGTCGGTGGTCAGGGTGAGGTTGACGTTCGGCGCGCCCCAGATCTCCTGCGTGAGGTAGCCGCCGCGGTTGATGATGGGGCGGAAGACCAGGCTGTTGGACACCGGGCGCCCGCTCTGCACGTCGCCGCTGTGACCGGGGATGTAGACCTGCTGCGACCACACGTAGCTCTTCTGCGTCGTGACCCCCTCGACCATGGGGACGCTGGCCGCCTGGCCGGTGGTGATGTCCGTGACGCGGATACCGGCTGTCACCGCCGGCAGGGTTCCCACAGTGGGCGGGCTCTGCAGGCCGACCAGATTGCCGGCGCCGCCAGGGCTGAAACGGCTGTGGACCACCCACAACGCGGTGCCGTCGAACGTGCCGCCGCCGTAGAGGGCACCGCCCGTCGCCGGCACGCGGTTGGGCATGATGTCGGTGACCATCTCGTCCCAGGTCGGGCCGAGTTTGACGGCCAGGTCGAAGGCACCGGTCGCCTGGGTGCCGGCCCCGTCATAGAAACGGATGGGGGCGGCGTCGTTGTACGTGGACAGGCCATAGGCCGCGCAACTCTCCGTGCCGGTGCCGGCCGCGCCAAAGCCAATCGAGACCACCGGCGGCAGGAGGACTTCCTTCGGCCCCAGCAGGTCCGCGCAGGCCTGGGTGACGGCGAGGGCAACCACGGCAAGGACGGCATACTGCAGTTTCATCGGCGATCTCCTTCTCGGGTTTGGGGGCCGGGGACACGGATCCATGCAACCCTGTCAGGCTCTGCAACGCCTGTTCATGATCTCTTTCAAACTCATGAATACTATAGCACATCGCAGACGAAAAGGGCCCGCCGGACGGCGAGAGGCGCTTGGGCAGGCCGTTTGGGGGACGCCCAACAGACCGTGGCGCGCCAACTGACCGGGAACCCCGTCTTCGCGGTCGGTCATCCCGTGAGTTGGCCACTGGAGGGACGGCCTCCGTGCCGTCCAGACCGTGCCCGGCAGACCAGGTCTCCCGGCAGGGTCCGGCGACCACGGGGCGTCGCCCTCCGCCCAGACCCATCCTGCCCCACGCCCCGCCCCGGCGCCTTTTTTCTCGCGCAAGCGTTCGCAACTGCCTGATTGACAGGGTATATTGGGTATTTCAGTTTCGTGTCTTCGTCTCGGAAAGCGGTTCGTCGGCTCAGACAGGCATCGGTTCTGATCATGGCATCTGACCTGCACAAATCCCTCGCCGCCCTCGCCGGCAAACACGCCTGGGACAACGGCATGCGCGCCTTCCGCGACGGCGCGGTCCTGGACGCGTCGCCCAACGGCAAGGTCACCGAGGTGCGCGTCGCCAACAGCACCGGCCGCTTCGAGCGGGTGCAACTGCGCTTCCGCAAGAACGAGGTGAGCGCCCGCTGCTCCTGCTCGTGGCGGGTGACGCCGTTCTGCGAACATGCGGTGGCCAGCCTGCTGTTCCTGAACACCGGCAATCCGGCGATCCAGGCGGCCGTGGCCGAGATGGCGGCCGCCGAGGAAAAGGAGATCGAGGCGGAGGCCGAGGGCGCGGCGGCGGCCGAGGACGTGCCGTCGGCGCAGTCCATCATGCCGCCGGCGCGGAAGCATACGCTGCGGGCGCTGCTGCTGCAAAGCTCCTCGCCCGCCCACCTGGAGGTCTGTGTCGACGGGCCGGCACCGTCCCTGGAAAGCCGATGGAACCGCATCGAGCTGCGCGTCGATTTGGTCTTCGAGATGCGCAAGTACTCGGCCAGCAACATCAAGCGCCTGGTCGAGGTCGGAACCGGCGCCGGCGGCATGCGGCTGACCGACTTCTCGCTGCAGGAGCAGCAGTTCATGCGCCTGCTGCTCACGCAGGCGGAGATGGTCGGCGCCCGCTATGTGCTGGGCGCCTACGACGTGGCCGACATGTTCCACTGCCTGACCGGCTTCCACAACCTGCTCTCGGGGGAGGGGCGGCTGCACCTGCACGCCGAGCCGATCGAGCTGCTCTTCGTCTCCAAGGGCGAGGACGAGTACTTCCGCGTCCTGCCGCGGTTCGGACTGCCCGAGCACGGCCTGCTGCCGCAGAAGGGCGCCAAGATGGTGATCGCGCGCGGCGGCGCCTGGGTCGGGCTGGGATGCGACTACTGGTGGATGCCGGGCGTCAGCGACCCCAGCTGGCTGCGCTGCTTCCTGACCGGCGAGTCCATCACCATGACCCCGGAGGACATCGGGCGGCTCAGCAAGGCCTGCGAAGACCGCCGCCTGCCCGCCCGCCTCGTGCCCGACGCCGAAGCCCTCGAACTGCACGCCGCCCACGGCCAGTGCTCGCCCGTGCTGACCCTGGACTGGAGCAACGTCGGCGTCATGGCCAAACTCGAATTCGAGTACGGCGGCAAACGCGTCGAAATCGAGGGCCCCGACGTGCTCTGGGAGAAGAAACGCTTCATCTCACGCGATTCGCGCGCCGAGCGCGCCGCCCTCGACACCCTCCGCGACCTCGGCTTCATCCGTTACCCGCAACGCAAGGACTCCTACGTGCTGCGCGAACCGGAGAGGCTCTGGGAGTTCCTCGACAAGGGCGTCACCAGCCTCGACAGCAACTGGCAGATCTACTACTCCAGCCGGTTCTCCCGCAACCGCATGTCCAGCGGCCACATCACCTTCAATGTCACGACCCGGGCGGAGTCGAACACCTGGTTTGACCTGGACTGCGACCTGCGCAGCGCGGACGGCGAGGCGATCAACCTGGACGAGGTGCTGGCCGCGATCCGCAACCGCCAGGAGTACCTGCGGCTCAAGACCGGGGCGCTGGCGACCATCCCGGCCGGGCTGCGGCAGTCACTGGAAATCCTCCTCGGGCGGGCCGAACAGCAGACCGGCAACCGCCTGCGCTTCGGACGCTACGCCGCGGTGCCGGTCGAAATGGCCGTCTCCCCCTTCAGCGACGGCGCCGGCGCCGCCTGGCGCAAGGTCTGCGAACGCCTTTCCCAGCCCGTGGTCGCCGGCAACCTGCACGTCCCCAACCCCGTCGGCGACATGCTGCGCGACTACCAGAAGGACGGCGTGGCCTGGCTCGGGCTGCTCGAAGACTGCGGCTTCCACGCCGTCCTCGCCGACGAAATGGGCCTCGGCAAGACCATCCAGGCGCTCGCCGTCCTCGCCCGCCGCCAAGCCCTGAAACTGACCGACAAGCCGACCCTTGTGGTCTGCCCCACCAGCCTGGTCGAAAACTGGCTGATGGAGGCGCAACGCTTCGCCCCCCAGCTGCGCGCCGTGGCCGTGCATGGCGCCGAACGCCGCGACATCATCAGCCAGTTCGACCAGATCGACCTCGCCATCACCTCCTACGCCCTCCTCCGCCGCGACATCGAAGCCTACCAGCCGGTCGAGTTCGACTACGTCATCCTCGACGAAGCCCAGCATATCAAGAACCCGGACACGGTCAACGCCCGCACCTGCAAGTCGCTGCGCAGCGACCACCGCCTCATCCTCACCGGCACCCCCGTCGAAAACGCCATGTACGAAATCTGGTCGCTGTTCGATTTCCTCCTCCCCGGCATGCTCGGCTCACGCCAGCAGTTCCGCGACCGCTACGAGGCCCCGGCCGCCGAGGGCGCCGGCAAGGCAATGGCCGAGGAGCTCGCCCGCCAGATCCGGCCCTTCATCCTGCGCCGCACCAAGAAGGACGTCCTCAGCCAGCTGCCGCCCAAGATGGAACAACTGGTCTACTGCGAACTCGAAGCCACACAACGCCAGCTCTACGACAGCATACTGCGCGCCGGAAACACCCTCCTCCAACGCGCCCGCAAGGAAAACTGGCAGACCTCACGCTTTGAGCTGCTCGCCCTCCTCATGCGCCTGCGGCAGGTGTGCTGCCACCCGCAGCTAGTACCGCTGCAGGCTGCTGCCAAGGTCAAGACGTCGGCCAAGCTGGACCACTTGATGGCACTGCTGCCCGAAATGCTGGCCGAGGGGCGGCGCGTTTTGGTGTTCTCGCAGTTCACCAGCATGCTCACGCTGATCGAGGCTGAGCTGAAAAAGCGCGGCATCCCCTACGAATACCTCGACGGCGCCACCAAGAACCGCCTCGACAAGGTCAACCGCTTCAATGCCGACCCCTCGATCCCCATCTTCCTGATCAGCCTCAAGGCCGGCGGCACCGGACTCAACCTCACCGGCGCCGACACCGTCATCCACTACGACCAGTGGTGGAACCCCATGGTCGAGGACCAGGCCACCGACCGCACCCACCGCATCGGCCAGCTCAACACCGTCACCGCCATCAAACTGGTCGCACGCCATACGGTCGAAGAGAAGATCCTCAAGCTGCAGGACGAGAAGCGCGAGCTGTTCAACCAGCTCGTCGGCGGCGCCCAGAGCCGCCTCGGCGAACTCACCGCCGAGGACTTCGAATTCCTCCTCGGATAGGCGGCGGCAGGCCCCGCCCCCAAGGACGGCCACGGTCGCCGGGGCGAGTGACGCGGACCGCCTGGCGAATCCCAGCCCGCCGCCGGCCGCGGCGCATCTCCCGTCCCGACACGCCACGCCGGGGCCTCCACGACCCACGACCGGCGACCGGCGACCCACTGCCCATTCGCTGCCGCTGCACCGCGGCCCACCCCCTTTGCGAAGCCCGCAAGACGGGCTAAAGTATTCATCTGCCGCGCGTGGCGGCGACACGACCGATCAGACCCCCGGAGAATCCCCATGCCGGTGTTGCAGCTCGGACTGCCCAAGGGAAGCCTCGAACAGAGCACGCTCGAAGTCTTCCGCAAGGCCGGATACCAAATCTCGGTCTCCTCGCGGTCATACTACCCCACGGTTGATGACCCGGAAATCGAGTGCATCCTCATCCGGGCCCAGGAGATGGCCCGCTACATCGAAGAGGGCATCATAGACGGCGGGCTGACCGGACACGACTGGATCATCGAGACCGGCGCCGACGTCGTCGAGGTCGGCGAGCTCGTCTATGGCAAGGTCGGGCGCAACCCGGTGCGCTGGGTGGTCGCCGTGCCGAAGGACTCGCCCGTGCAATCCGTGAAGGACCTCGAAGGCCTGCGCATCGCCACCGAGGCGGTCGGCATGACCCGCCGCTTCCTCGCCGACCACGGGGTCAACGCCAGGGTCGAATTCAGCTGGGGCGCCACCGAGGTCAAGCCGCCACGCCTCGCCGACGCCATCGTCGAACTCACCGAGACCGGCTCCTCACTGCGCGCCCACAACCTGCGCATCGTCGATACCGTCTGCATCACCACCACCCGCTTCATCGCCAATAAGACCTCGTGGCAGGATGCCTGGAAGCGGCGCAAGATGGAGCGCCTGGTCCTCCTCCTGAAGTCCGTCCTGGCCGCCGAAAAGAAGGTCGGCCTCATGCTGAACGTCAGCAAGACCAACCTCGATGCCGTGATCGCACGGCTGCCCGCCCTCCACAAACCCACCCTCTCGCCGCTGGCCGACAGCGGATGGGTGGCCCTCATGGCGGTCATTGATGAGACAGTGGTCCGCGACCTCATCCCCGCCCTCCAGGAGGCCGGCGCCCAGGGCATCGTCGAGTTCGGGCTGAACAAGGTGGTCCCCGACCGATGCGTGTGACTTGGATCGCGCTCAGCAGCTCCTACTCCCACACCTGTTCCAGCCTGCCCGCCATCCACGCCGCCTGCCGTGACCTCGGCGACGTCCAGTGGGCCGCCGTCACCTGCCACCCCGGCGACCCCGCCGCCGCCATCGTGGCGCAAATCGTCCAGACCCGCCCCGACATCGTCGCGGGCACCGCCTACCTCTTCACCCGCGAACCGCTCCTGCGCCTGGTGCGCCGGGTCAAAGCCCTCCTGCCCAAGGTCACCGTCGTGCTCGGAGGCCCCGAGTTCCTCGGCGACAACGAGCCCTTCCTGCGCGCTGAACCCGCGGTCGCCGCCGTCCTGCGCGGCGAGGGCGAGACCGCCTTCCGACACTACCTGCTGGCCCGCCTCCACCAAGCCGGCTGCGACGGGATCAACGGATGGTGCTGGCTGGACCGCGACGGCCGCTGTCATGATCACGGCATGGCGGTGGCCGGCGGACTCTTCGA